>JAAFHQ010000498.1 GCA_013298445.1 Chitinophagales bacterium
GCTGCGCGTCGAATTGAACAACTGATTCGCCAACAACGCCCACAAGTGGAAATCCTGGCCGTAATCGATTCAATTTCGGAAGCCGTAAAATGGTTTGCTCAAAACCCTGCTCCTGAACTGATTTTGATGGACATTCACTTGGCTGATGGGCTGAGTTTCGATATTTTTCAGTCGATCAAAATTCAGTCTATGGTCATTTTTACTACGGCCTATGACCAATATGCGATTCGCGCGTTTAAAGTCAATAGCATTGATTATTTGTTAAAACCTATTGACGCATTGGAGCTGAAAAGTGCCCTGGACAAGTACGATCAGGTGCGCGGCAATACAGCAAGCTTTGATTATTCGATGCTCAATGGGATGTTGGACAACCTGAAAAACCGGAATTATCGGGAGCGTTTTCTCGTCAAGTTTGGTAATGCTTTCACTTACATTCAGGCGCAGGAGATGCGTTTTTGTTACGCCGAGGATAGCCTGGTTTTTACACGCCTGGCCGATGGCAAAAAATACTCCCTCGATCATACCCTTGAACAACTGGAGCAATTGCTCAATCCTACCCATTTTTTCAGAATCAACCGTAAAATTTTACTACACATCGACGCAGTAGACAAAATTCACCCCTATTTCAACAACCGGCTCAAGTTGGAACTCCAACCAAGTCCAGGGTTTGAAATTGTGGTAAGCCGGGAGCGGGTGCAAGACTTTAAAAACTGGATCGATCAATAAAAAAAGGCTTGCAAGGTATTTCCAACCCTTACAAGCCTTCTATTTGCTAGCTTTTGCGTCATAATTAGTTGCTGAGCAGAATTTTGCTCTCGCCTTCCAATTTTATGCCTGTACTTTCCTCGTAGATTTTTCGGTATTTTTCAAACAAGGCCTCCGGCATTTTATTGCCGTCGATCTTGAGGTATTTGTCCGTTAGTTCAAAGGTATAACGGCTACCCGATTTGATCAATTCATCTCTGATCAGGGTCTGTTCAATGCGCTCTCTGGTACTACCAACCCAGCCCTTCATTTTCATCAAAGGCATTGGTGTTTTTATTTCAAAGTCGAAGTCACCAGGTTCCATGTTAAATTTTGGCCCTTCAAAATGAAACTGTCGGTCGCCTAACTTATGCTTCAGTTCATCCAGTTGGATGTGAACGTTACCCAGTTTGTGCTTCAACTTGTGCATCTGTGCAGTGTCCATCCTGAGCTTAATCGAATCAAAACGCATTTTAGCCGATTCAAAGCCACGAAAATTAAAATTAGGTCTAAAAAAGGCCACCTCGGTAGAGTCCATTCCATCGATCACAATCGAGCGGTCGAAGCCAATTGGGCCATCATTCCAGTCAAACTTGTAACCAGGCTTTATATCAAACTTGTAGCTAAATCCATTTTTCGGCCCTTCAATGATGATATGGTCATCGCCGTTGTGGTAATAGTAGTAGCCATTACCTTTGGGAGGCATCGGAACCTTAGGTGGTGCTGGAATAGACGGTGGAGGCACATCCCCTGGTATTCCCGGAGGGGGCATTTTGGGGAAAGATGGAGGTGGCGGCGGAGGCGGTACCGAAGCAATGATGTCGTTGAGGGTTTCTTCGTAGCTGTTGTACTCAGAGGAGGGAATCGTTTTGCCATCAACGATCAATTCCTGGATTTTTTGATCATCAATTTTGGCCTCAATTTTTTTGCCATTGCGACTGGTTCGAATGGTAATTTTGCCTTCTGGCAAAGTATCAGCAGGTACATTTGCTGGAGGTAAAATACTGTTAGCCGAACTTACCGAAACGGCGGTTTTTTCCCGCGTGGGCTCGGGCAGTCTGCGCTCAGCTTTGAGGTTCATACACACCAGCATAAGGGCTAGCATGCCAGTAACCATTATTTTTTCACTCATGTCGGACGTATTTACGGGTTGTTGTAAAATGCGTTGAATGCGGGTGAGCAACAATTTCTTTTTGCTCAGGGCGGCCATGGCCAGTTGGGGGGTAAAACCCTGCTTCATTTCCTTAATGCTAACCAGGGCTTTGGCGTATTCCAGGTTGTTTTGGCAAACGGCAACGGCAATGTCGTCGCAACAATGCTCCCGCTCGATGCGAATGCAACTGGAAATCCACCATACCCCGGGATTGAAATAAAACAAGGCTTCAATCAGCGTTTGTAAAAGGTTCAGCAAATAATCGCGGCGATATACATGCGCCAATTCATGGGCCAAAATGGCCTCAACCTGATCTATACTCAAACCCGCCAGCAATCCTACGGGAACCAAAATCAAAGGTTTGAAGTGCCCAATCACTACGGGCGACTGGATGCGCAATGACTCCAGAATAGCAACTGGACGCTGGATTTTGAGCTTTTGTGCCAATTCGCGCAACATTTCTTCCCATTCCTCCTGTACGGGCTGAACACTTTGGTGGCGCAACTGCCGGATATAGGCTAATCCTCCCATCATGCGCAGCATAAAAAAGGCCAGACCACACAACCATACTGTCACGATCATCGGCAGATGCTGGTTGAAATAATCGGTAAAGCGGCCTTGCCAGTATTGCCAAAAACTTTCGGTAGCAGGCCCTGCTACCCCTGTAAACTGGACCAGACTGGTCGAACCAGTATCCACTTGCAGCATAGACTGGTGGAAGTAGTGGTAAAAGGTAGCCCCTCCCGCCAACAACACCAGCAGCAATGCAACCCCGGCGCAACTGTACCGCCAATGGGCCAGTCGGCGTGGCGTGCTGATCAGGATGACCGACAAGATCAAAGCAATCGCCAATGCCTGCCACAAAGAGTGAACCACCGTCCAACCCGTAGCGTAAATGAGTGCATCTGTGTAGTTGCTTTCCATTTTTTGAAAAGTTTGTTTGGTTGAGGGAGGTTGAGAAGGTTGAGGAGGTTGAGAAGGTTGAGTCTAAGTCGCTTGCGGTAGCCTAAACCTTCTCAACCTCCTAAACCTTCCTCAATTGCTCAACTTTTTCAATCAATGCTTTTATTTCTTGCAATTCTTCCGTCGAAGCATCGTGATCACCCAAAGCCTGCATGACCATTTGCATGGCCGAGCCTTGAAAAGCGGTATCAACCAGGCGCTGAAGCATGTTGCGTTGCACATCCGTTTGTGCCATTGCGGCGCTGTAGATGTGGGTACGCGCATCGGCATTGCGGGTGACCAGGCCTTTTTCAAACATGATTTGCAACAGCTTTAAGGTAGTCGTGTACCCTATTTCTTTGCTGCCATCACTGCGCCGCTCATTGAGCTTGTCATTGACCTCCCGAACCGTTGCAGGGCCTTGCTCCCAGAGTACGGTGAGGATTTCCAGTTCAGCTTCGGTGGGTTGTGGTAATTCGTTTGTTTTCATCTTCCTGGTGATTACGAAGGATTTCGTAGACAAATATATACGAAGCGTTTCGTAATTGCAAATTTTTCTTACGAAGAATTTCGTAGTTAATACAAAAGACAGGGAATGAGTGAAGAAGGTTGCATCGCGGATGCGATAAATTAAAGGGAATTTTTGAGAAGAAGGGATAAAATCAGCACATTACTCTTGTGCCGACCAGCGCTTCAACACCACCACAATCTCCTGATGTGGTGCTGCAAAATTAAACGCGGCTTCACGAAATTTCGGAGCCCGCCATTTCACTTTTATATTGTTCGAAAAAGCATATGGCTCGGTGGGAATACCCAGCGCATTTTTGTCCATTTTACCATTGTTGTTCACATCGTGGTAAACTGCTACTGCATAAATGCCAAAGGGGAGTTGATCGCAGGAAAGTTGGACGTTGATACCTGGTTTCAAGGTAAGGGCAGCACCACGAAACGATTGGGATTCACTGGGAAAAGATTTTTCATTGTTGTACACTGCCATCCGAACGCTGCCTTGGGTTTGCAGTACGTCCTTTACTTTGACGGTCAGGGTACCTTTTTGTTCGGTTTGAAACCAGCTGAGGAGAAGGATAAAAAGAATGTTCATCATCTACTGTTGTAGTTCTAAGCATTACAACGCAAAAATGAACAAATGGTTATGCCGTAGCAATGATTGCTTCTTGAATCAGTGGCAAACTCACCACAAACTCCTGCTCAGTCTGTTCCACTACTACAGGCTGATCGCTGAAATATTCGTAGCGGTTTTTGATGTTGGCCAGGCCAGTCTGAGTGCCGGGTTCCGGGTTGGAACGCAGTTGTAAAGTGTTGCGCACTACCAGCCGTTTCCCATCTTCAATTTTTAATGAAATGCTCAATGGTTTTTCTTTCGAAATGATGTTGTGTTTGATGGCATTTTCAAACAGCAATTGCAGGGACAAGGGCACAATCAGATAGTTCCGATCTGCCTTGGGGATGTCAATGCTGAGGCGCAGGTTGTCACAAAAACGCTCTTTGTGCAAAAATATAAACGATTCCAAAAACTCCATTTCTTCCCAGAGTGGGATCAAGCGTCGCTCCTGAATTTCAAGGATGTAGCGGTATACTTTAGCCAGTTTTTGTACAAATTCTACGGCTTTATCGGGGTCTTCCGGGATGATGTAGACCAGGGTGTTCAGGCTATTGAATAAAAAATGGGGATTGACCTGGCTTTTCAGCCCATCCAGTTGGGCTTGTACAAACTCCCGCTTGAGTCGCTCCGCTTCATTGAGTGACTCTTTCCAGCGGTGGTACATGTAGATGCTTTCGTAAATGGCCCAGAATAAAGCAATGAGTACAAGCGAGATCAGGTTAGTGGCCAATTGAGGTGGCTCTTCGTGTTGACCATAAATTTTTCCACATTCGTGTATAAAATCCAAAAGAAAATCCAGCACGGCATAAGAAGCCCCAATCCATAAAACCGAGAACAAAATGCGTTTGCCAATCTGACTCGGGTGTGGGTAACTTATACGTTTGCGTGCAATAATGGTACGCACAGCAGCCCAGTAACTGATCGTATAAGTACAAGACATCACCCACTTGATGAAAAAATCCCAAGAACTGGTAAATGGGTAATCCTTGTACAACAAAAAAGGAAGAATGGCACCCAAAATCGGCACAGTAATGACAATCGCCCAACGGTCGTCAAATCCAAATAGCTCGCGATTGCTCAGTTTTTTGCCTTTTTTGGGCGTCATG
>JAAFHQ010000499.1 GCA_013298445.1 Chitinophagales bacterium
GTTGGAACAAGCCCGCCAATCCTTTGCTGATTCCACCTTGTACAATCGGTACCCTTTCACCCAATTGGGCTATACCTACGACTGGAACCCGCGAAACAAAAGTCATGTGGGGCTCAGTGAATTTGTGATTGGCAAAAACAAAAACATCGTAGTTGGTGAAGTATTCGCTACCGCTGATTACCTAGTACAAAAATAATTTTAACCAAGCGTGCCGCAGGCGCGCCTTCTAAGGTGAATCCCTAAGGTGAACTAAGGTGTCTAAGGTGGTGAAATACGGGCCCTGCTCCGCAGGGCTTTTTTTCTTTTCACCACCTTAGACACCTTAGTTCACCTTAGGGGGGCACCCAAGAGTGGTTTACAGCCCTTTCAAATATTCCATCAAAGCTTTACGCTCCTCCGCATCCAACACATCCCCATAAGTATGCCCACCGTTGCCATACCCAAGCAGCGTTGTATTGTAAGTTCCTTTGTCATTTGCATTGGCCTCGACGCTGTATTTCCAGCCCATTTTATTCAAGTCGTAATCTTTGTCATCAAAACTCCGCTTCCAGAATTTTGGTCGTAACTTACTGTCGAGCAAGGTCTCCAAATCGGGTACCGAACCATTGTGCAAATACGGCGCCGTAGCCCAAACCCCATCCAAAGGTGGTGCCACATAACCCCGCGAAGGTTTGGCTTCTGAACGAGGACTGGATTGAGCATACCAGCTTTGATTGTACCAATTGCTGAACGCAATGTTTTCCATAAAATAATTGGCGTAAGCCGAATCCGTACCCACTTTTTTTAATTCCACCAGCAAGTTGGGGTAATTGGCCTCCTCTCCATAACGCCCGTGGCAAGCCTGGCAGTTTTGGGAGTAAACCCTCCGACCTTTTGCAGCCAATGGAGCATCAATTTCGCCTGGGAATTTCGGTGCTTCCAGGTTTTGTAACCAGGCCATCACATCCTTAAAATTGGCGTTCATTTGGCGAGCGGTGGAGGTATCCTCTACGGCCACGACGGACACCTGCATTAGCAATTTGGTGAAATCGCCACGACCCATGCCATTGTAATACAGTGCATACTTCTTTTTAGCCAACCACAATGGCGGTACATCGGAGCCGATGGCTGTTTTGGGAATGTCAAAGGTAGTCTGCCCATCATTCCAGTTCAAATTTGCGGCTTGACGATGTGCCACACTGGCTTGCTCCAATGCGAAGGCCGGATTGATGCCCCGAAATGGCATTACTATATAAGGAGCGGTTGCTTTGCCGCCCCGCATAAAGGGCTCAAAAGCCTTCCATTCTTCCGATTTTTTGCCATACTTGTTGCGGATTCCCAAGGCCACCAGGTTGAACAATGCGCCAGTATTTTTGGTGAAATCCAGGGTGCTATTGCCCAGGCCTGGAATGAATTGCCCGTTCACTTTACCGGAGTGGCAAGCAAAACAGGTCAAACCACTGGCAATTTGTACCCCCGCAGCATTGGTGTAGGCATTGAATGCTGGGGGAAGTTGAGCATTAGGCCCTTCTCTTTGCAACAAATTTTCCTGGTCCAGATTTCTTTTGAATGCAGTATAACTAGCCAAGGGAATTCCACCTCCAATAAAATTGCCATAACGCAAGAAATCCCAACCTTTGGCGGGATCACCCTCCTTGCTTTGGACGTTCGTCGGTAAAACCGAGGTTCCAACCGGAATTTCTGGGTCATTTGGTGCTAGCCATTCATCTTTGTAATCATTAAGGAGGAAAAGTACCAAAATGGAAAACAGGTAAAGGTAGCGTTTGGTATACATCGGACATTGTTTTAAACTTGTTTCACAACGCAGCAATAATCCCGAATGTTTTTACTTTCTTTAGCCGTATTGTGGAATGTAGCTCAACAATGCACAAATTAAAGTCCTTTAGCATGAAACAAATGTACGGCGTGACCATTTTTTTGTTGATCATCAGTACCTTTGCCTGCAAACAAGACAATAAGCCTACGATCACCATGAAAGATGTGAAAAAGCTGCCCTTGCGCGGCGAAAAAGGGTTCAATGCCATCGTTGAAGTGCCTGCGGGTACCAACCGCAAGTTGGAAATTCAGCCTGATGGGCAGTATGTGGCTGAGCTGGTAGATGGCAAAGCCCGGGTGGTTAATTTTTTACCTTACCCCGGAAATTATGGATTCATTCCTTCAACTCATATGGATGAAGCCCGTGGCGGCGATGGCGATGCCCTAGATGTCATCATCATCGCAGAAACGGTGCCAGTAGGCAGCATCCAGGAGTTCATTCCCATTGCGGTATTGAAGATGATTGACGAAGGTGAAAACGACACCAAAATCATTGGCGTACCCGCTGATCCGGCTTTGCGGGTCATCCGTGCAACCAATTTTGAGCAATTTATGTTAGAATACGATGCCGCCAAACGGATCATCGAAACCTGGTTTGTGCATTACCAGGGTTATGGCACGGTGCAAGTATTGGGCTGGGAAGATGAAAAATCTGCACTCGCCGAAATAGAAAAATGGGCCTTGTAAATAGCCCATAAAAATGTCAAGTTCTGGCTAAACACCACAGTTTTAACTATGCTCGATAACCTAAATCACCCGAATTCTTCGCCCATGAACACCTCTGACACCTTAGAGTCACCTTATCGTTGTACGATTCAGTCTATGTTTCAACCCTTCAAACCCAAATCTTTTCCTTTTGGGAAAAAAGTCGCAGCGGAAGGTTACGAATGGGTATACACTGATCGTATTCAGCAACTTGAGGGACAGTGGCTGGCTTCCGACAATTTGTACGTACAGTCACATTACCTACAGGCTTTGGAAGACGCAAAAACTACAGGCCTGGACTTCCGATATCTATTGATGTTTAAAAATGGACAGCCGATTGGTGGGATCACCCTACAATTGCTTACCGTAAGCGCTGCGCACAGTATTCGTTCCTTGCGCCAAGGTGAAATCAGAGACTTTTGGGATAGGCTTAAGTTTTTGCTGGCCAGCTGGGGCAAATATCGCTTCATGATCTGGGGGAATATGTTTTTGACCGGGCAATTCAACCAATGGTGGAAAGCTCCCGAGCATGAGATTCCTGACTTACAAAGTGCTACCCTCAATGTGTTGAACTGCATCGCCCGTCAGGAAAAAATTCAAATTCTGATGGCGCGGGATTGTTTTGAGCGGGATCATCCACTGGAAACTGCGGGTTTCCATGCCATCGATTTTCAGCCCAACATGTGTATGAATTTATCCAAGGACTGGAAATCCTTTGAAGATTACCTCAATGCAATGAGTTCCAAGTACCGCGTACGGGCTCGAAGGGCCTTCAAAAAAACGGAAGGAATCATTTTTAAAGAATTGGATTTGCGACAAATCGAACTCTTTGCCGATGATTTAAATACCTTGCACCACTCAGTAGTGGAACAAGCAGATTTCAACATGTTGTGGGCGGGCAAAAACTACTTCGCTCAGCTCAAGGAACAATTAGGCGCTGATTTTTGCCTGACAGCTTGTTTTGAAAAGGAACGTTTGTTGGGTTTTTATACCACCATCCGCAATGGAAAAGAGCTGGACGCCAACTTTTTAGGCTTTGACCCTCAAGCCAACCGGGAGTACCAGTTGTACTTGGGCATGTTGTACAAAATGATCGAGCAGGGCATTGGTTTGCATTGTGAAAAGATCTGCTTTGCACGTACAGCGTTGGAAATCAAAAGTTCGGTAGGTGCTCTGGCACAGAAAACCTACATCTACCTCAAACACACCAATCCTTTGCTCAATTACATCCTGCCTACTGCCGTTCGTTTTGGAGAACCCAAAGAAGAATGGGTGCCACGTCATCCTTTTCGGGAGGATTAATCCTCAATTTGAATATGAATGGTGTCACCCGGAGCTCCCGTAGGTAAAGTTAAAAATCGGCGCATTTCTGGCAAGGTATCTTCCGGGGACAATACCTGTAAAATCACCGGTGGATTGCGCAGTTCCGCACGTCTTTGCTCTTCAATTGATACACCAATCAGTACTGGGCCAACAATGGCCAGCAACAATAAAAAAAACAGTACAACCTGCGTAGAAATGCGCAAGGCTACTTTATTCCAACGTTCATGAGTATCCAAGCGGCGGGATAAACGTCGCCATACACTGGGCCCAGGGCGCTCTTGCACCTTGGAGGCCTGCTGCCGGAACAACTCGCTGAGATCTCTATTTGGTGTCATGGCTTGGTGGTTATTTTATCTGGGGCTTCCACAACTTCTTCCTCTTCTTCTTCAATGTCGAACATTTCTATACCTGGGTAATGAATCTGTTCGAGTAAATTTTTGAGCCGTTTTTTGGCCAAAATCAATTGAGACTTGGAAGTATTGATGCTAATGCCCATGATTTGGGCAATTTCGCGGTGTTTGTAGCCTTCCAATACATACAAATTGAAAACGGTCCGGTAACCAATGGGGAGGATGTCGATGAGATTCAAAATATCTCTGGCGACCAAGTCTTGCAAAGCGGAGGTCGTAACAGGAACATCAACTTCGGAAAGTTCCAACATCTGGCTGAAGTTGACCCTTTTGCGCAGCGCCATCAAAGATTCATTGACCACTATGCGGCGAATCCAACCTTCAAAACTGCCTTCTCCTTTGTATTGCTCAATGTTGGTGAGTACTTTAAAAAATGCTTCAATCAGCACATCTTCGGCATCTTCCTGGGTTTTGACATAACGCTTACACACTCCAAACATGTTGGGTGCAAAGCGGTCGTACAAGGCTTGCTGAGCCCTTCGATCACGCTGACGACAGGCATTGATGAGATCTTTTTCGCTCACAAAAAGCAATTTAGCCAAGGAAGAAGAATGCGAATATATAGTAGATGCAATTTACACTGATTTTTGGCGTGAACAATGAAAAAAATATTTGCAATTTATTTTTTGTTTTTATTTTATTTGCAACAAATAAAATTAGAACCAGGCATCAAGCCCGATGATTTAAACCAGTAATAATTTTCAAAAACGCACAAATTATCCTTGTTTTTGCCGATATTTGCCCTCCAAAATTGGCAAAAACAAACCAATGGACTACAAAAACGGCCATTTCCTGCTTGGC
>JAAFHQ010000501.1 GCA_013298445.1 Chitinophagales bacterium
GGCGCAGATTTGAAAAAAGCCGAAGCGGATTTGGCTACGGCCAAAAAGAACTTTGAACGCGCCGGGGAACTGGTCAAGGATAAAATCATTTCTGAGCGAGAATTTTTGGAAGCCCAATTGCGCTACGAAAATGCCCAAACACAGCTCAACGCCGTTGCCGTTTCCAAAAACTTCAACCAAAATCGGCAAGGGATCACCGCGCCAATGGGTGGCTTTTTGAAAAACATCTTGGTGGAAAATGGGCAGTTTGTCACAGCAGGGCAACCATTGGCGACCATTGCCAAAAACAAAAAATTGCTCTTGAGGGCCGATGTGTCTCAGCGCTATTTCCCAAAACTTGCAGCGATCACGGCAGCCAATTTTAAAACCACCGATAGTGAACAGGTTTTTAATACCCGACAATTGAACGGCAGGGTCTTGTCTTTTGGTAAAACGGCGTCGGCTAATTCACCCTTCGTGCCCTTTACTTTTGAAATAGACAACGTCGGTCATTTCATTCCCGGTTCCGTAGTAGAAGTGTTTTTGCAAGCAACTTCCCAGCCCGCTTTGGTGGTGCCCGTGACCGCATTGCTCGAAGAACAAGGTGTTTTTTACGTGTACGTGCAAACCGAAGGGGAAAGTTTTCAAAAAAGAGAATTGAAAATTGGCGCCTCCGATGGCCTACACGTACAGGTGCTTTCCGGTGTCGCGGAAGGCGAGCGGGTAGTGACCAAAGGAGCTTATCAAATTAAATTGTCAACCGCGTCGGGTACACTGCCTGCGCATGGACACGAACACTAAAACCCCAGATCATGCTGAATAGAATCATCGATTTTGCACTGCAAAACCGCTTGCTGATCATCGTGGCTTCGGTTTTGCTGCTGGTGTTTGGGTCTTATATTGCTTCCCGGATGGAGGTTGATGTATTTCCTGACCTTACTGCGCCAACCGTGGTGGTGCTTACCGAAGCCCACGGCATGGCCCCCGAAGAGGTCGAAAAACTGGTGACTTTCCCTCTGGAAACCGCAGTGAACGGTGCTACCAATGTACGCAGGGTGCGCTCTTCTTCGTCGGCGGGTATTTCGATTGTATGGATAGAATTTGAATGGAATACCGATATTTTCAAGGCCCGGCAGATTGTCAACGAAAAAATTGTTGCCATCAGCGAACGGCTCCCGACTGGTGTAGGCACTCCCACGATGGCTCCGCAAGCGAGCATCATGGGCGAAATCATGCTGATCAGCTTAACAGCCGACAGTACCTCCCAAATGGATTTGCGTATCATTGCCGACTGGTCGTTGCGCCCCCGCTTACTGGCTACTGGCGGTGTAGCTCAGGTAATCGTCATTGGCGGCGAGTACAAACAGTACCAGGTTTTGGCATCGCCACAAAAAATGAACTACTTCGGGGTCTCCTTCAATGAGCTCTTAAAAGCTTGTCAGGAAGCCAATGGCAATTCATCCGGTGGTTTTTTGAATGAATACAGCAATGAATACATCGTGCGTGGCATGGGCAGAACCAGCGATTTGGCTGAACTCGGAAAATCGGTCATCAAAACCACGGCACAGGGAACGGTGAAAATTGAGGATGTGGCTAAACTCCAAATTGGGGCTTCACCCAAAATCGGAGATGGCTCCCTGCGCGGCAAACCAGCGGTAATCCTCACCGTGATGAAGCAACCCGCTACCAATACCCTGGCTTTGACCGAAACCATCGATCGTGCCGTTGCCGATTTATCGAAAACCCTGCCTTCCGATGTTCAGATCAACACTCGTATTTTCAGGCAAGCGGATTTCATCAAAGCTTCCATCAGCAACATCCAAAAAACACTGCTGGAGGGTAGCGTTTTTGTAGTAATTATCCTGCTTTTATTTTTGATGAACTGGCGTGCCACGCTCATCTCCCTCTTGGCCATCCCCATTTCACTGATCGTCGCCATTTTGACCCTGCGATGGTTGGGTTTTACAATCAACACGATGAGCCTGGGAGGTATGGCCATTGCCATTGGCGCCTTGGTGGACGATGCGATTATTGATGTAGAGAATGTATTCAAGCGACTCAAGCAAAATGCAGTATTGGCACCCGCTGAACGGAGAGGGGTTTTAGCCGTGGTTTTTGATGCCTCAGTAGAAATTCGGACGAGTATCATCAATGCCACCTTCATCATCATTGTTGCCTTTGTACCATTGTTCTTTTTGTCGGGTATGGAAGGCAAACTTTTGGCACCGCTGGGTATTGCCTTCATTGTATCCTTGTTTGCCTCGCTGATCGTATCCATTACCCTCACTCCTGTGCTGGCGAGTTATCTGTTGTCAAATGAAAAAATGCTGTTGCGGCAACACGGTGAAAGTTGGCTGGTGCAACGATTACAAAGTGTGTATGGCGTGCTGCTAAAAGCGGTTATGCGGGCCAAAGCGCTCATCATTGTGGGAGCTTTACTGCTGCTCGGGGTGGCAATATATCTGCTTTCCGGTCTGGGGCGCAGCTTTTTACCAGAATTCAATGAAGGCTCGCTGGTTATTTCTGCGGTTACTTTGCCGGGGATTTCGCTGGCAGAAAGCAACAAAATTGGCAATCGAGTAGAAGCAGAACTACTGAGTATCCCCGAAATCCAAACCACCACCCGACGTACGGGCAGAGCGGAACTGGACGAACACGCCCAAGGGGTAAATGCTGCCGAAATAGACGCGCCATTTGTGCTCAAAGACCGGACACGCGCTGAATTTATGGAAGAAGTGCGGGCAAAATTGGCCAATGTTTCGGGGGCAAACATCACCATTGGGCAACCGATTGGGCACCGCATCGACCACATGCTTTCCGGTACTCGAGCCAACATTGCCATTAAAATTTTTGGCGCAGATTTGGCAAAACTGTTTTCGTTGTCCAATGAAATCAAAACCGCGATTTCCTCTATCCCGGGTTTGGTGGATTTGAGTGTGGAGCAGCAAATTGAAATTCCACAGGTGCAAATTAAAGCGAAACGGGACTTACTCAGCCATTACGGCATCTCCATTGGGGCCTTTAATGAGTTTGTCGATGTGGCATTTGCAGGGGAAAAAGTGTCCGAAATTTATGAAGGCAGCAAAAGTTTTGACTTAGTGCTGCGCTTTGATGATGCCAATCGGGGTACGATCGAAAACATCCGCAATACCCTGATTGATGGCGCAGATGGGCAAAAAATCCCCTTGCACGCTGTCGCCGAAATCGTCAGTACTGCTGGACCAAACACCATCAACCGGGAAAATGTACAACGCAAAACAGTGGTATCAGTCAACGTAGTGGGACGGGATCAACGGAGTGCCGTGGAGGAAATTCAACGGGTAGTAGCTGAGCAGGTACAATTGCCTGAAGGATACCGCATTGAGTATGGCGGTCAGTTCGAGGCCGAAGCCGAAGCCTCCAAAACCCTGATGTTCACTTCGCTACTTTCCCTTTTGGTGATTTTCCTCTTGCTGTTTCAGGAATTCAAAGACCTAAAAATGGCTTCCATCATCCTGTTGAATTTGCCATTGGCCTTGATTGGTGGGGTATTCAGCATTTGGCTCACTTCCGGTATTTTGAGCATTCCAGCGATCATTGGGTTCATCACCTTGTTTGGCGTGGCTACCCGCAACGGTATCTTGTTGGTATCGCGGTACCAAACTTTGCAAAATGAAGGCAAACCACTTTATGAAACCGTGATCAGCGGGTCGATTGACCGCTTGAGCCCCATTTTGATGACCGCGCTTACCGCAGGGCTTGCCCTCATCCCGCTGGCCATTGCCGGTGATTTACCCGGCAATGAAATCCAAAGCCCCATGGCCAAGGTCATTTTGGGTGGTTTGCTTACTTCTACCTTGCTCAATGTGTTCATCGTGCCAGTGGTTTATTTTCTCATCCATACTAAAAAGGAAGTACAATGAGCCGCATAAGCATACTAATCAAGCTATTGATCTTGCTTCTGGTTGTGAATGTCCAGGGACAAAGCAACATCGAAAACGTTTTGGCAGCCATTGAAAAAAACAATAAAACGCTGGTTTCGCAGCACCAATATTGGGAAGCCAAAAAGTTGGAATACAAAACCGGGCTGACGCTTCCCAATCCGACCGTTCAAGGTCAGTACTTGCTCGGCTCGCCCGCCACGGCAGGCAACCAGACCGATTTTTTTGCGGTACAACCTTTTGATTTTCCGACTTTGTACAAGCAGCGGCGGGAATTGGCAGGAACCCAAGCTGCTCAAGCGGATTTCGCCATCGCCACTACCCGACAAGAGGTGCTCTTATCAGCCAAGCTCAACTGTGTTGAGTTGGTTTACCGCAACAAACTGCGTGCCCATTTGTCTCGTCGCCAAGCGGCACTTGAACGCATTCGGCGCGATTTTCAAACCAAATTAGACCAAGGGGAAGGCAACATCCTGAACGTAAACAAAGTGAAATTGCAACTGCTTGAAATGAGTCAATTGATCCAGGAAAATGAGGCTTCAGCACAAAAACTGGGCACCCATTTGGCCGAACTCAATGGTGGTACTGCCCTGGTTTTTGCGGATACGCTTTATCCGGTTTTGTCGACCATGCCGTCCTTTGAACAAGTTGAACAAGCAAACGAAACCGTAGACCCACTACTCAAATCCTTGCAACAAGGGCAGCACATTGCTGAAAAAGAATTGGCATTGAGCAAAAGTTGGCGCTTACCAAAATTTGAATTGGGTTACCACTACCAAAGTATCTTGGGGCAACGTTTCAACGGTATACATGCAGGTTTGGTGCTGCCGCTGTGGGAACAAAAATACCGCACACAACAGCAACAAGCGCAAGTACAGTTCAGCAACTTGCAGGTAGAAGATCACCGTAATGAACATTTTTATGAAATAAAACGCTTGTATGATCAGCAAGCTGCACTCAAAACGACTCTTGACCAATATCAAGCTGTATTGTCGAGCATCCAAAGCACCGCATTGTTGGATAAGGCACTGGCGCTGGGTGAAATTACAACACTGGAATATTTTTTGGAGCTAAGTTTATACCAGAACGCAATCCTGTATTCCTTGAGCACAGAATGGGAATACCAAGCCATTTTGGTGCAGTTGTTTAAA
>JAAFHQ010000503.1 GCA_013298445.1 Chitinophagales bacterium
TGCGCTGTACAACACCGGAGCACCCAGGGAAACCCCGGCACCTACCATAGCAAAACCAATCAAGGTAGTGGGCGTGTACGGCAACAAAATGGCCAGCAATAACCCACTTGCAGCAATCATTCCGCCCACGCGCAAAACCGGGCCACCTCCGTAATTTTTCAGAATGGCATCTCCCGTAAACCGAGTCATGGCCATAAAAAACGCATATGCCGCAAAACCCCAGCCCCACAAGGCCGCTGGTGCTTGTACCACTTCGCGCATGTACACCGCCGACCAATCGGCCATAGTCCCTTCAGTGAGGTTGGTACACAAACTTATGGCAATCAACCCCCAGAGCGCTGCACTGGGCATTTTGAATTTGGGGCGTGGGCCATTGCTTTTACTTACCGTTACTTCGCTGGGAACCCGTTGAAAAGCCTGGTAAATCACCAAAGTTGACAAAAGCAACACCGAGCCAATCAGCATAACATGGGTGACTGGGTGAATCCCCATCCCCATAGCTGTAGCTCCGATAGCTGACCCAAACATGGCTCCACTCGACCACAATGCATGGCAGGTGGCCATGATGCGGATGCCTTCAACATTTTCAAGCGTGGTAGCCGCCGTGTTCATAGAAACATTGGTGGCAGAAAAAGTCGTACCAAGCAAGGTCAATGCTGCTGCTGTCAACCATGGGTTGGGCATTAAAAAAGGAATTACAAAGAACATAGAACCCAAAGTACGGGCCAACAAGGTAGTTCTAACCGTACCCAAACGATGCAAAATACTCACCGAAATAGGGTTCATAATGGTACTTCCGATAGGCAGCGCCAGCAACAACAAACCCAATTGGGCTTCATCCAGTTGAAATTTCTGCTTGATGTAGGGAATCATGGACGACCAGGTGCCAAACAACAAACCTTGCATGGCAAAAACCAAACCGATGGCCCGGCTGGTGCTGTGGTTGAAAAAGAGACGTAAATGCGCAGTCATAAGGAGTGAAAAATGAAAAGTGAAAAGTGAATAGTGAAAGTGAATTTTTGGAAAGCGAAAAACAAATGGCGTGGTCGCTTTTCACTTTTCACTTTTCATTATTCACTCACAAAGTTACGCAAGCTTCCGATACTCGCTCCACTACTTTATTGACCGCTTTCGACGCTGTATTGATCTTCTTGCCCTCTACGTCGAAATTTTTCTTAAAAAAAAGTTATACCTTGAAAAACAAAGCAATATCTTTCTGCTGTTTGGCGTCAGCCTGATGATTCCAGCTCATTAAAACATCTACACTATGAGACAACAATGCTTAACACGGGCATTAACCATTTTGGCAGTATTGTGCTTTGCTGCCCATTTACTACCTGCACAAGACCTGTTTGAGATTAAGTTTACCGACAAACTGAATGTCAAGTACAAAGGACTCCTGGTTATTTTTAACGACAGTAAGATGTACATGCGGGTAGCCTACAACGCCGAAAACATGTACAAAGTGGTGAACGTAGACTACAAATCTGAACATGGCAAAACGGATGGGAGCGAATACCTGGTGCTCCTGGGTTCCAATCCAAAATTCATCACCGCTGCTGGTCAGTACGGCTACAACCCGGATCACATCATCTTTCTGGAAAACCAGGAAAAACCTTACCTGACCGACGACGCGAACGATACTTCGAAACTGCTCCATGCCGATTCCTTCAAAGCACTGACGAAACAAGAAATCAACGATGCCTACCTGCGGGAATTTTATTCCTCCACGGAGCCGGATTATCTGGCATTGCGCAAGATGTTTGGCATGGATTTGAGTACGCTGAAGCTTAAACCCAATGTCAACACCAATACGCCCGGAACCACCCTGCACCTAGTCATCGCGGCCAATACCAGCATTGGTGACATTGGCATGAGCTGTTCCCGTGATCAATCGTCCTTGACTGCCGAGTTTAAGGGTATTGCATCCTCTTTGGGCATTGGTTACAAACAGTACCTGATCAATGGCGACAATTTCACCAAAGCTGCGGTACAGAACACTTTGAATAGTTTATACCCCGGCACCAACGACATCGTGATTTTTGTTTATCGCGGCCACGGTTTCCGTTGGAACGACCAGCAAGGTGCCTGGCCTCAACTGGACATGCGCAGTTCGCCCTATACCCGCATTGGGGACAATACTGCACTCGACCTGGATTACGTCTTCAAAACCATCAAGGGTAAAGGAGGGCGTTTGAACATTGTGCTGGGGGATTGTTGCAATTCGACCATCGATATGCCTAGCCCACTTACGGGCAGTGAGTTCCTGGCCATGCAAGCGAACAACAATTACAACGACGACAAATTGCGGGCCCTCTTTATGAACACCAAGGGCAACCTGATGGCTACCGCGGCCAGTCCTGGCGAGGTATCCTGGGCGAATAACGCCAATGGGGGCTTTTTCACGGTGAGCTTTTTACAATCCCTACGGGAAGAGATCAGCTACATGCGCGAGGATGCCGCTGACTGGCGTGATTTGATCAACAACACCGTTACTGGAGCGCGCAGAAAGTCCTCCAAAGGTGTGTGCAGCAATTGTACCTTGCAAAACGGAATTTATCATTACGACGTTACGCCGAAAAACTAATTGTGATGCCAAAACTACTCATGTGTTTGTTGAGTGTAGTTCTGTTGGGCAGTAAATCCTGCAATTCCAAAGCCCTAGGTGACTTTGTGAACTTGTTAAAAACCTCGGACAAGGTTGAGCTCTTTACGGTGGAATCCTTTCCAACGGCTGCTCAGGACCAAACCCTGGACGCCACTTACGTAGCCGATTACAAGGTGCTTGAGTTTATTCCAACGGGTCCGGTTGAAGCAGCAAGTTTAACCTTTGCCGCAGTGGATGCCAAAAACTTTGATCTGGTCAATGTCAAAAATTGCCCTTTCATGGCCAAATATGCTCTACGTTTCAGCAAAGGAAAGGATCGGGTAACCATGGTGATTAGTCCGGCACCTTGCGGCAAAGCAAGGATGATTTTTGCTTCGGGAGCAAAAGAAAGGAACCTGGAACTCACTCCGGAGAACGGTTTGGAGGCAGCCATTCAAAAAATTGTGAGTAAACCGCTCATTAAATAAACATCGTTGTAGAGACGCACGGCTGTGCGTCTCTACTTTCTCTGCTAATGCGTAGACGTGACACATGAGTCATCCCGAATTTTTTCAGAAAGATTACCAAAGCGACATTTTTTTATCACAAAGGAAAAAAAGAGGGCACAAAGGACACAAAGCGAAGCGTCGTCTACGTCTAACTTTGTGTCCTCTGTGCCTCTTTGTGTTTTCTTTGTGAAAATTATGTCGTTTGTGAATTATTTTGAAAATTCGGGATGACTCATGTTTTTTGGTGCAATATTGTTGTTTGCTCAATAAGCCCAAGTCGATTTTAAAAAGTATACTCCAAATCTACCTTATAACCCGTACTACAACCCGTGCATTCAATTCGCAAGGATTCCGGGAAATTATTGGTTTCATTGTACGCTTTAAACTTCAAACCACCCATAAAATCGTCGGCATCTGGAGCAGTATCCTTGTCCCACAATTCGATGGTGTATTCCTCCAGAGGGCTGGTCAATTCAGGCTTGGTAGCTGGAATAAACACTGCATTTTGGCCAGAAACAGGATCAAGTGGAAAGGGAAATACTGGTCCTGTCCAGATCAAAGTAGTGCCTTTGTAAATTTTGATGTACACATCGGGGCCATCGGAAGGATCCCAATTGCCACCTGTAGTAGTTTTGGCGGGGTATTTGGTTAGTTCCAGCTTGGTAAATTTGATGGATGCGGGTGTTTTTTGGGCATTGCAGGTCTCTCCAGTCCAGCGTTCGGTGCAGTTGCAGTCACCTGAATCACAGGTGCCTCCGTTTAGGCAGGTTGTTGACTCACAGGGGTCTGCTTTTTTACAGGCAAAACTGCCAGCAAGCAATAAAAAGGCGCAGATTGTCAGGGTTAAATAGGATTTGGCATTCATGATTGTAGTGAATTTTAATGGGTTTGTATTCACTACAATATTGTGGGTATAAATGCTGGCTGCGCTTCACCCGTTTGGGTGAATTTTCATAAAAAAATCAGGGCATAAACTTGCCACAAAGGTCAAAGTTTATGCCCTGATGAGCGCATGATTTACTTCACGTCCCGCATGTTGTCCTCGGGGTTTCGATCCACCAGCAGCGTGAACGGATCAATGCCCGCCTTTTCAGGCTTGCCCTGGACCTCAAAGGTGAAAGTATTGTCCTTTTTGTTGATGAAAACCCGCTTGCGGTAGAGGGTTTTGCCGTACTTCTTGCCTTTTTCAGGTTTGGAAAAAGCCCCGATTTCCATCCAGTCGGCTACCTTTTCTTCTTTTTCCTTGCCCAGTGCGTCGGCCTTTAGTTTGCGCGATTCTATCTTTAGGGTTACCTGGTATTTGTCTTTACCCAGTTCTTTGATGCTTGCCTCGGTGGTGCGGTTCTCAAAGAGGGTGATGTCCCAAAACAGGTCTTTGATGATGTACTTGAGCGAATCCGGCGTTTGTTTGTAAAACTCGTCGACCACATCACTGGAAACCGGAAAGGGTGGCGGCGCGTAGCGGAATTTGTTCAAAAAGTCGCGAAGCCCTTGATTGACTCGTTCTTCTCCAATCATTTCCTTGAGGTAATACATCACCAGCGAACCTTTGTTGTAGTGGATGTAGCCCTGGTTTTCGGAACGCGCCAGCGGGAGTTCCTGTAAACGCTCCGCCCCGCGCCCGCGCAGGTAACGATCCGCTTCATATTCCAGGAATTTGCGCATGATGTCGCGGCCATATTCCTTTTCCATCACCATCAGGGCGCTGTATTGGGCAAAGGTTTCCACCGTCATTTCGCTGCCTTGCATGTAAGCCCCACATTCCTGGTGGGCCCACCATTGGTGACCCATTTCATGCGCAACTACGTAAAAGACCATATCGATGTCGTCCTTCTCCGCACGGTAATCCTCAATAAATCCGATTCCTTCCGAGTAAGGCATGGTGCCCGGAAAAGCCTGGGCAAACTCGGAATACCTTGGAAACTCGATGATGCGGCACTGCTTGT
>JAAFHQ010000504.1 GCA_013298445.1 Chitinophagales bacterium
ATCAGTGACAATTTTATCAGAAACGCCGATTTTTTATCCCACTTGACCCAACTCCAATCTCTAAACCTCAGTAACAATCAAATCCACGGCTTTGATTTTTTATCCAACTTGACCCAACTCCAATCCCTAAACCTCAGTAAAAATGAAACCCGCGACTTGGATATTTTATCCAACTTGACCCAGCTCAATTCCCTTGACATCAGTGACAATCAAATCCGTGACTTTGATTTTTTTAAAAACTTGACCCAGCTCCATTCCCTTGATATGAGCAACAATCAAATCAGCGACTTTAATTTTTTTAAAAACTTGGCCCAACCTCATTCCCTTGACATCAGAAACAATGATATCAGCGACTTGGATTTTTTAAAAAACTTGATCCAACTCCAATCCCTAAACCTCAGTAACAATTTTATCAGATACGCAGATTTTTTATCCAACTTGACCCAACTCCAATCCCTAAACCTCAGTAACAATGAAATCAGTGACTTTGATTTTTTAAAAAACTTGATCCAACTCCAATCCCTAAACCTCAGAAACAATGATATCAGCGACTTGGATCTTTTAAAAGACTTGACCCAGCTGCAATCCCTTGACCTCAGTTCCAATCAAATCTCCAACGCCGATTTTTTAAAAGACTTGACCCAGCTGCAATCCCTTGACCTCAGTTCCAATCAAATCTCCAATCTTGGACCTTTTTTACATTTAGTTGAAATGGGGATTAAAGTTACTTTACAGCAATACGACAATCGAGGCATTAACCTTTACCAAAACCCACTTACCCATCCTCCTCTGGAAATTGTAGAACAAGGCAATGAAGCCATTCTTCGCTACTTTGAAGACCTTAACATGCAGGGTTCCGACCAAATCTACGAAGCCAAACTCCTGCTGATTGGCGAAGGTGGTGCTGGCAAAACCAGCCTCTGTCGAAAACTCTTCGACCCTCATGCTGCCCTACCCCAGGAAAAAGACCGCACCAGAGGTATCGATATCCATCCGCTGTATTTTACCATTCCTGAAAAATCGGAAAAACAATTCCGCCTCAATGTATGGGATTTCGCCGGGCAGGGCAAGTACCAGTCCGCTCACAGTTTTTTTTACACCCATCGCTCACTTTATGTACTGGTGGATGATACCCGGACCCTCAATGAAAACGATGCCTACCGCAGTTTTTACAACAATTGGTTACAAACCACAGAGTTATTCGGCGGCCAAAGCCCAGTGCTGGTGTTGCACAATGAAAAGGAAGGTTGCGCTCGCACGGGGTTTAGTTTGGGTGGTTTTCAGGAGCGTTTTGCCTTTGTACATGGTGAATTGTTTCGCATCAATCTTGGGGGTGGTGATATAGGCAAAATTAATGACTTGCGCCATCAAATTGAGCGCCAGGCACTTGCTCTGCCCCATATTGGCGATACGGTGCCGAAAACCTGGGTAAAAGTACGCGAAGCACTGGAAACAGAGCGGCAGCTGCAGCCCTATATTTCGGTCGAGCGCTATCGCAGCATCTGTGTAGCCGAAGGTATTAGCGACCCCGAGCGGCAAGCGGATTTGAGTCGTTATTTCCACGATCTGGGGGTCTTTCTGCATTTTCAGGAAAACCCTTTGTTAAAGCGCGATGTGTTCCTCCAAAACCAGTGGGTCACCGATGCAGTGTACAA
The DNA here is from genome assembly GCA_013298445.1 of Chitinophagales bacterium. Taxonomy (GTDB): domain Bacteria; phylum Bacteroidota; class Bacteroidia; order Chitinophagales; family Saprospiraceae; genus Haliscomenobacter. Next base: position 1,656 of record JAAFHQ010000504.1, read on the forward strand.
AATCCTTGATGATGTCCAAATAGCTGATCAACAAAGAGGGCGTTTTGGCAAAGCCGACCTTACCCGACTTTGGCACGAAAGTACCTACCGCGAGCGCCGCGATGAGTTACTCGCACTGATGCTTCAGTTTGAACTCTGCTACCAAGTACAGGACAGTGAAACTTACGTCTGCCCTCAACTATTGCCCGGAGACATTCCAGCTTATCAACTTGGCTCCGATGTTCCACTACAACTGAAATACGAGTACGCCTTTATGCCCAAAGGTTTGCTTTACCGCCTTATCGTACGCTTGCATCGACACATCGCCGAGGGCCAAACGGCGGTATGGAGCAGTGGCGTTGTCCTGGAAAGGAATCGTGCACAGGCTGAAATCACCGAATCACTCGACCGTCGCACAATTTCCGTGCGCGCTACAGGGCTTTTGGCCAAGGAGCTGGTCACCATAATCAATGAGGAGGTAGAACAGCTGCACGAGCCCTTTGGGGAACGTTTGAAGGTGGCCGTAAAAATTCCTTGTAATTGTCGATTATGTAAGGCGAGTGATAAGCCACATTTTTATGAAAAATCAGACCTGGACAATCGAATATTGAAAGGTAAGGCAACGGTGGAGTGTAGGGAAAGTTTTGAAGCTGTGTCGGTTTCGGGTTTGTTGGAAGGCGTTTTTGTTAAGCACACAAATGTAACCTCAGATCAAATCAAAGCACTGATTCAGTCAGGGAAAACCGAAGAGGCATTGGAAGCCTTGTATGAATTGAACTACACTGATGCCTTGACGTTAAAGGCCAGATTTACTGCAGCACAGAAAGAATATCTGGGAGGCAGAATCGAATATAAGGCGTACGAACAAATAATAAATCAGGTAAATTTAGGATGCCTGGATTTATTAGGATCTTAAATGGTAAAAAATCATAACCAAAATGGAAGATTGGATAAAAAAAGAAGAAACAAAGATTACAGGAATTGTAAAGAGCATTTATACCATAAATAGTTTTCATGGTAAGCCGTCGAAAACCTACATTGAACTATTGTGCAAATCTGAAAAGTTTAAACAACAACAAATGGTAAGGTTTAATTACAGCCAATCTTGGCAAAAATTAGAACTACAAATAGATAGCAACGTCGAGTTTTTAGCAACAATAAAAACAACAACTTTGATTGTTCACAAAGAAACTAGACAAGTTGATACTTGGCATGTGTTGCCTTTTGAATTAATTGACTATGAAGACATTATTGAAATACAGTCACCAAAAAAAATAAAAAAAGTATAAACCATTCTTTCGCATAAGAGTCTAAAATCCAATGGAATAAGTAAAAAAATCCCAAAAAATGCACTCAATGACAACTGTTGCCAAAGACTAATTTAAAGCTAACCCGAGTTACTACATCATGAGTGCCCCTTCTGCTTGCCCAAACCCAAAAATACAGATAAAATACGGATAACATTTAGATATTCTCCCCAAATATCGATAACTTGCAGATAAGATATCGATAACATGGAACAAAAACTACAGTTCGATTTTGCCACTACGCAGCGGATCATCCAAAAGATCGGGCAGATCGACCAATTCAAGGGGGAATGGAAAAACATTGACCAAGAGGACAATAAGTACTTGAAGGAGCTGCGCAAAATTGCCACCATTCAGAGTATTGGTTCCTCCACCAGGATTGAAGGTAGCAGTTTAAGCGATGCAGAGATTGCTTCCTTGATCAAAAACATGAAAGTCAACAAACTTCAGACCAGAGACGAACAAGAAGTTGCTGGATACTACGATACCCTGGATACGATCTTGAGCAGTTATGAACACATCGACATTTCGATTTCCAACATCCATAGCCTGCATAACCTTTTGCTCAAATACAGTGGCAAAGACACCAGGCACCGAGGGCAATTCAAAGAACTGACCAATCAAGTTGTTGCGACATACCCTGATGGGACAGCAAGAGTGATTTTTAAAACTACCGAACCTTATTTGGTATCAAAAGAAATGGATGATTTGGTAAAATGGACCAACGAATCCCTTGCCTCAAAAGCCATACACCCATTGATGGTCATCGGGACTTTTGTCTATGAGTTTTTATCCATCCACCCCTACCAGGATGGAAACGGAAGATTATCAAGACTGCTGACGAACTTATTGTTGCTGAATGCTGACTATAAATTTGTACAGTATGTGTCGCTGGAACATATCGTTGAGAGCAAAAAAGCAGACTATTATCAGGCCTTGATGGAAGGACAAAAAGACCGATACAATGCAAGTGAAAGAATTGACCGCTGGTTATTGTTTTTTTTCGACTGCTTATTGGAGTTGATCAATAAACTGGAACGAAAAGTAGCTGATTTTAAGCAACTTGGTGGCTATTTGAACGATCGACAACGCGACGTTTTAACGTATATTCAAAACAATCAGCCCGCTAAAATAAGCGATATTTCAAAGCATTTGAGTCAATATTCGATCGCTTCACTCAGAAAGGATTTGCAATATTTAGTCAAAGAGCTAGCAATAGAAAAGTTGGGAGAAAGCAAAGGCACCATTTACATCATCAAACAGAATTGACGATAACAAATCACTCAAGGCGATAATCTAGCCATACACCAGCCATCTTTGTATCCACAGAAGCAACCAACATCAATTGCCATGTGCTTTAGCTCGTGGATCGAGAGCACCTCTATATTTGGGCTTTAGCCCCAGCCTTAGTTTTGAAATCAGGGCTAAAGCCCAATCAGAAGAGCAATCCTGGCCCACGCGCTAAAGCACGTGGCAATTGAGGTCCCTCCGAGCAAAAAATACAGGAGTGTAAAATTGGCTCAAAGACCAACTGCGTACATTTTGATTCGGCTATTTCCTGACCTCCTGACCCAACCTGTGATTTATGTAACTTTTTGCAAAAATCATGTAACAATCTTTTTTAGTGACCACTGTAATTTTACACGAGTGCATCTTCATGAAAAAATATTTTACGAAAGTAAGTCGCAGTGTAAAAAAACCAAATGAATAACCCACTTAATATACTACTTGCTGAAGACGATTTGGACGACCGGGTTTTCTTTGAAAAAGCACTATTCGAACTACCCATTTCCACTAAACTCACTACAGTTAAGGACGGCGAGCAACTCATGGAATACCTTAGTGCCAATTCGGGCAATGCCAGCAGCACCGATATCCTTTTTTTGGATTTAAGTATGCCTTGCAAAACAGGGGTTGAATGCTTGGTTGAGATAAAGGAAAATGCAAAATTCAATAAGTTACAGGTGGTGATGTTTACCTGTTCATTTACCAGTTGTATTCAGTTTGAACAGCACCTGATCAACACACTTGAAAGAATCGGTGCCGATGGTTTTATTCGAAAGCCCGAAAGTTTTGACCAACTGAAAAACCTCATTGAAA
>JAAFHQ010000505.1 GCA_013298445.1 Chitinophagales bacterium
TGCGATCCATTCCTGAATCTGTGTAGCCAATTTCACTGAAGGTTCTTTTATGATCATCGTAAACGATTGAGTCATTAATGTTTGAATTGCCCGAGCCAAGTTTCAATGGCCGCTTTCTCCGCAGACTGCATTGGCAAAAGATAAGTAGACCCAATCATTGTATCGGTGATGAGTTCAACGATCATTCCAGAGCCTTTGAGTCTTGAAGCTTCGTGAATGGATTTATTGGTTAGTCCGGCCTTCAACAAGGCCTCAATTTCAGCGAATTGAGCAGCGGATGTGGCTTTTTCAAAGGGTTCACCTCCGCTGTAAATGCCGGATGAACTCATGGCAGGGGTAACTGGTTGGTATACAATTTTTTGAGGGCCAATGCTCCATACATTGTTGGCACCATCGTGGTACCGGTAGACAAAATTGTGGGGTAGATTGGCAAATCTAGCTCTGTCTAATACGGCACAAAATAATTGGTGGTACTTCGTCAAATCACTGGTTTTGTCCAAAGGCAGCAACTCCTGCGCATTCACGGAAAAAGCTTCTACATTTTTTTTGTAAAAGACAATGCTTTTTTCTCCATCCGCACCTTCCCTTGCGATGTATTCAAAGCCATTCCCAAGTATTATCCGCCCATTTTTATTGATTGTCTTTAATGTTTTTAGTTTCCATTGGGCATATCGAAAGGTCAGCGTAAAGTTATCAGTAGAAAGGCATTGCTGCATCGGTGTCTCGTTAAACGTTGTGCTGAAAAAATAGCTTTGCTGCTCCCCCACTCCATTGTGCAATGGGTAAGAAAAAAAGAAAGCAGCGAGAAATAAAAAAATCGGACAGTTCATTGGTGGACAAGTCATAGGCTAAAAGTAAAGGCTTTTTCAAATATTTACTAAAAAAAGAAGCAGTTGCTCTTTTGCCCATCAATCGGATGAATAAGTTTAATTTTTCATTATTTTTGGCAAAGTAAGCACCTATAACTATGCCAAAAAAATCATACTACCCTACCTTATCTATATTGTTGTTGCTACTGCTCAGTTGGACAAGTTCTTGGGCAGCGGATGAAAAACCAAAAAAAGAACCACAAAAGGTCTACACTGGCATTTACCTAATGAACGTGTACGACCTCGACATCAATGGGTATTCCTACTATGCGGATTTTTACCTCTGGTTTCGCTGGAAAGGCAAATTGGATCCTACCAAAATTGAATTTGTCAATTCGATTGAAAAATGGGGTTCCACCCAGGTGGTTTTCCACGACTCCACCAAAGTCCTGCCCGATGGTTCTTTTTACAATGGGATGCGATTTGAAGGCAGGTTTTACCACTCTTTTGAGTTGAAAGACTTTCCGATGGATCGTCACCCTTTGGACATCCGCATTGAGAGTGTTGAATACCCCAAGGATTCGTTGATTTACGTGCAAGATACCAGTAAAACCCTTTTGCGGGAGGGCTTCAACATTCCTGGCTGGAAAATCAAAAGTGCAGAAATTGATACCCACGACAACACATACAAAACCAATTTTGGAGAACCTACCGGGCCGCCCACTTTTTCCAACTTCACCTTTAAGCTGACCATTGGTCGGCCTTTGAGTTATTTTTTGCTAAAACTCCTGTTGCCGCTCCTAGTCATGCTGATGGCCAGTTTGTTGGGTTTGTTCATCCATCCCGATTATATCGATGCGCGGATTTCCCTGCCGATTGGGGGCTTGTTGAGCTGTGTGTTTTTGCAGCAATCCTACAGTACTGCCCTGCCCGATGTGGGCTACATGGTATTGATGGACCGAATTTATTTGGTGGCTTATGTATTGATTGCCATCATCATGATGCGCATCATTCGGGGTTCCAACCTATTGACCAATGTAGAACATCGTGAAAACATCCAAAAAATCTGGGCTTCAGATCGCCGTAGGGGGTACCAGCTTATGTTCTTTATTGCTTTGGCTATTTTGATTCTCGTACTGGTTCGATAGGTTTAGGTTTTTGTTCTACAATTTGGTGATTTTAACAAGGACATAAATGCATTAGGTCGCGGATTGGTCATACGGGAAATATTTATTTTTTTTCCTTGCATCATTCCTTCTGCATACTTACATTTGTGGTATCCACACAGGTGGCGAACTTTTTATTTTGACTCTAACAATTGAACTAAATTAGGGGGAGATTCAGTGTAACTAGGGCGGGCCTCAACTGTTTGACTTGTCGCAGTTCTCTTCGGGGACAAGAGGATTACCGAACCACGCTGACTACCTTATTCGTGTGCTATCGAGGGTCTCAAAATATCCCTTTAGTTGCTTGTGTGGTGTTTTTTTTCAAAAGAAAAAGGGTGAATCTCGTTTGAGGTTCACCCTTTTTCTTTTGGTCTAATCCGAATCAAGCCCGTTGATTGCGACGCAATAAATCGTACATCATCCCATTAAAACCATCCTGCCCAAGCAGATTTTCCAAAGTCAGATGCATGCGGTAACGCCAATAATAAGGCATGATTGCAGGCACATTGATCCGTTCCTCCGTGGGGTTTTCCCTGCGCAACTCCAGGTCCATGGCCAATAAATCTTGCAGCGGGAACACCGTCCACATACTGGGCCAGCGCAGGTGTTTCTCCACTACAGCTTTGGCAATAAAGGGCTCGCAGGTATAAGGCTCTTGCCCCATGAAATGCAATTCGTTGTGGAAAAAACGATTGATCAGCGCAGGATCTTCTTCTTCCCACCAGGCACGGATCGGAGCCATGTCATGAGTAGAAGGGCTCGCCACGGAGAGGTAAGGAATGTCCGCTTCCTGCAAAAATTCAGTCGCCGGATTTTTGGACATGCGTTGAATTTCGAGGGTCAAAATCCCCATTTCTCGCATCACACCAGGCACACAAGCGGGCACCATCCCCAAGTCTTCCCCACAAATCAACATATCGGTAGCCGCCTTGAGTGCAGGCAGTTTTTGCATGGCCTGAGCCCGCCAGAAATCCTCCTGACGGCGATAGAAATAATCAAGGTACAAGTCTTGCAACTTGTTTTGCTGGCCATAATCCAGTTGCTGGAAAGAGTAAGTTTTGTTCAGGTCAATCCGAGGGTGAAACTCCCGGCCATTGCTGCCTGGAATTTCCAGCAACAAAACATTGCTGATCAACTTAAACAAACCCGTTTGCAACTCGATTTTATCCTGATTTTCCGGAGCTTTAAAAAAGGCCTCAATTTTGCGCTGGGTATCAAATTCAGGTTTGAAGGCAAAATAATTGAAGCGAATTTCGTCCAGAAATTGGGTGCGTACGTACTCCACTTCCTCCCCAAAACGCTCGTCTAGCAATTGTTTGGTGATGTAAGGTTTACAGTAGCGCTCTTGGTCAAAATAGATGCCGCGAGCGTCCAGTTCTTCCCGTACGATGGGCAAGGCCGGGTTAAAAAAGCCCAAGGTGCCTTCGACCTGATCGAGTGGAATTTGCCAGATGCGGAAAAAGCCCAGGATATGGTCGATGCGGTAAGCGTCGAAATAACGAGACAGTTGCGACATGCGTTGCCGCCACCAGAGGTAGCCATCTTTGGCCATTTCCGCCCAATTGTAGGTGGGAAAGCCCCAGTTTTGGCCATTGTCGGAAAAAGGATCGGGTGGTGCACCCGCCTGCCCATCCATGTTGTACAATTCCGGAGCCACCCAAGCATCCACACTGTGGCGGTAAATGCCGATGGGTAAATCACCTTTGAGGATCAAACCTTTGGAGCGGGCGTAATCGGATGCTTCGCGCAATTGTTTGTCCAAATGGAATTGCAGGTAATAATGGAAAGCAACATCGGCATAATCTGGTGCATCCGGTGAAGCCAACTCAGCCAGGACGGCTGGAGAGTATGTGGCGTATGGCCCCCAATTTTCCGCAAATTCTACCGATTTGAACTTATCCCGCAGGTAACAAAATACCGCGTAAGGTTCCAGCCAGTGTTTGCTTTCGGCAAAAAAGGCCTGGAATTCGGCATTGACCAAAAAGGTCTTTTGGGTTTTGTTAAAAGCTTCGCGAGCCAGACTCAGTTTGGACTTGTTGACAGCCTCGTAATCCACCGCTGGGTGGACATTCAGCTTTTTACGTTCGGTAGCTACTTTTTTGGCATTGATGCCTTCCAAAACATCGAGATGTAAAAACTGGGGATGCAAGCCAAACACGGTAATGGCCGCGTAGGGATAAGAATCCGTCCAGGTATGCGTAGCCGAAGTATCGTTGACGGGCAGGATTTGCACCATGCGCAAACCGGCTTTTTGTGCCCAGTCGATCATTTTTTTCAAATCATTGAACTCCCCTACCCCGAGGCTGTCTTCGCTGCGCAGAGAAAATACCGGAACTGCCACTCCCGCACCTTTCCAATTGCCTCCTGACTGGGCGTAGTACTCGTCACAAACGATGAGTGAATTCACCAACGCATCCAGAGGCGCGCCATCCAATTTGCGGTTGGGGCCTGCTTCGAGCTCTACGATTCGTTTGAGTTTGGGGTCGTAAAAGCCATATTTGTATTCAAACCCCTGGCGATAGCTAATGCTGATTTCGCCCGTCCAGCTGGGAAAATCGGCATTGCCCAAAAGAACAGGGTGGCCGTAATCCCAGGAACCCAATTCCGGCAAACTGCCCAACAAAGCCAGTTGCAGCCCCGCTGGAACCTGTACCGCCCGCATTTGGAAACGGATGTTCAGGCGCAGCTCGTCCGGCGCAACGGAGATACTTTTATAGGTAGCTTGTGGTTTAAAAATTACTTTTTCAAACGCAGCGGTATAAAAGGCGTTTTCGGCGTGATCGATGGCTCGCCAGCTGTCTTTCAAAAACAGGTGCTCGCCCGCAGCACGGGAAATCCGCAACTTGCGGCGATTGCCCCATTCCGCACTGAAGGCGGAGAGGGTGCTGTCATCCTTGATCAGGTATTTGTACTCCAGGTTGCTGGGTGCTTTTTTAAAGGGGATGGAAATCCGCCAATAGCCGCCACCGATGTATTGCATCACCTGGGCCTGTTGTTCATTGCCGCTGCCCAGTTCGGGTACATTGCCCACAATGGCAAGTTGTTGCCCCCATTTGGTCAGA
>JAAFHQ010000506.1 GCA_013298445.1 Chitinophagales bacterium
ACCAGTATCAGGAGATCATGGTGTATTTTGACGTGGTGCAGGCCAAAGCGCGCCTGGCCGTGCGCATGAAGGCGGAACTGCCACAAATGCTCGATCAGCCAAGTTTTGAAATTTACGAAGGATACCACCCACTGCTCTTGTTGAAAAACAGCCAGTCGGGTAAAAAAACGATCCCTTTTGACTTGCGTCTGGATGGGAACAACCGCATTTTGGTACTCAGCGGACCCAACGCCGGAGGGAAATCCATAACCATGAAATCCACGGGATTGTTGCAATTGATGGCACAATCCGGGCTCTTGATTCCCGTCCACAAACGCACCCAACTGGGGATATTCCACAACTTTTTTGCGGACATTGGCGACCAGCAATCCATCGAAGATGACCTGAGTACCTATAGCTCTCGTTTGGCCAACATGCGTATGTTCCTGGAGCACGCGGATGAGCGGACCTTGGTGGTCATCGACGAATTTGGTTCCGGTACTGACCCCCAAATTGGTGGGGCCATTGCCGAGGCAATTCTCTGGGAACTGAACTACCGCAAGGTGTTTGGGGTCATCACCACGCACTATTCCAACCTCAAGATTTTTGCCTTCAAAAGCAAGGGTATCCTCAACGGCTCCATGGTTTTTGACAAAGAAAACCTGGCCCCAACTTATGAACTAAAAGTTGGTCGCCCCGGTAGCTCCTACGCGTTTGAAATTGCCGAAAAAAGTGGCTTGGGTGGAAAAGTGCTGGATTACGCCAAAAACCGGGTGGGCAAAAACGAAAAGGCGGTTGATCAACTGCTGATCGATTTGCAACGGGAAAAGCAGGAAGTAGAAGAAGAACTCAAAGGACTCAAGGACCGCCAGGAAAAACTGGACAAACTCATGAAGTCCTACGAGAGCATGCAACGCGACCTGGATTTCCGCCGCAAACGCATGAAGCTGGAGGCCAAGGAGCAAGACCTGCAAAAAACTTCCCAGGACAACAAAGACCTGGAAAAACTCGTGCGCGAACTGCGCGAAGCCCGCAACCTGGAACAGGCCATGGAGGCTGCCGCCAAAGCCAGGGAATCCAAAAAACAGCTGGCCGAACAGGTCACTCAACTACGTGAAGAGGTGTATTATTCCCCTGAAAGCCGCCCCAAAAACGAGGTGCCCGTCAAAAAAGGTGACTTCGTCAAATTGGTGGCTGGTGGTGCGACCGGGAAAGTGGATTCCATCAAAGGGGACAAAGTCATTGTGGAAGTTGGACTCATGCGCATGACGCTCAATATTCGCGACGTCATCTTTTCCAATCCCACCATCGACCTGCGCCAAAGCAAGAGTGTGCAGTCGGATGTAATCCAAAGGAGTGCCGCTTTTTACCCGCGCATCGATATCCGGGGCGTGCGTTACGAAGAGGCCCTGAAAATGGTGGAAGACTTTATGGATCAGGCCCTCATCACCAGTTCAAACCATTTGCAAATTGTACATGGCAAGGGGAATGGCACACTGCGCAACGCAGTGCGTTCCAAGCTTAGAGAATACCAGAATGTAGAGATGGAAATTCGTCACCCGGAGCCAGAAGGTGGAGGAGATGGGGTGACGCTGATTGAATTTAAATAGACTGCCTGGGAATGGTAGAGACGCACGGCCGTGTAGAGACGCACGGCCGTGCGTCTCTACTGTCCGTTGCGTTAGAACTGCTCCGTTCCAGCAAAGTGGAACGCGCCTTCAATGGCTGCATTCTCATCTGAATCAGAACCGTGCACCGCGTTTTCACCCATGCTTTTAGCAAATCTGGCGCGAATGGTACCTGGTTCAGCATTTGCAGGGTTGGTCGCACCAATCAAGGTACGGAAATCCGCTACTGCGTTGTCTTTTTCCAGGATAGCCGCTACGATTGGGCCAGAAGACATAAAGTCTACCAACTCACCATAAAATGGCCGCTCCTTGTGTACTTCGTAAAATTCACCAGCTTTTTCCTGAGAAAGTTTAGTCAATTTCATGGCAACGATGCGGAATCCTGCTTCGTTGATTTGCGCCAAAATGGCACCGATGTGGCCTGCCGCTACAGCGTCGGGCTTGATCATCGTAAAAGTTCTATTTCCAGCCATATGCTCGGTTTTGCAAAATTTGGCGCAAAAGTAAGGAAAAAGCCGAAATAGAAGGGGGACGGCACAATTTTTTTTTGTTAAATCCCAATTGGTTGAGGGAGGTTGAGAAGGTTGAGGGAGGTTGAGGCTACCGCAAGAACTTTGACAACAACCTCCCACAAAGTCGCTCGCGGCAGCCTCAACCTTCTCAACCTCCCTCAACCTTCTCAACTTTTTTTGGTTAAATCCATAATTTTTGGCACCTTCGCACTCTGAATTTTGAACGAACAGAAATGGGTGGGGCAAGCCCCTATACAGTCTTTGTTTCTCCTTGATTTGATGATAGCATGGAAAACTTCCAATCGTTAAAAGAATATCTTGCGGAACCACGTAAAGCAGTGATTCTAACCCATCGCAATCCAGATGGGGATGCAATCGGTTCTTCATTGGCTTTGTACCATCTGCTTAAAAATATGGGGCACCAGCCAGTGGTGGTTTGTCCTTCTGAATACCCCAGTTTTTTGGAATGGATGGATGGAGTTCACGAAATGGTGATCTACGATGCCGATATGGATCGGGCCAAAGAGGAAGTTGAATCAGGGGACATCTTTTTCTGCCTAGATTTTAATTCGCTGGATCGCATTGACAAAGTAGGCGAAATGATTGTTCCCTTGGCCAAGCCCAAGGTGATGATTGATCACCACTTGGAACCCGAAGCCTTCCCCGATTATTTGTTGTCGGATACCACTGCAAGTTCCACCTGTGAGCTCATTTATGATTTCATCGGGCTGATGGATTGGCACGCGCAGCTCAACGTCAAAATTGGAGAATGTATTTTTACGGGCATTGTCACGGATACGGGTTCTTTCAAATACAGCACTTCCCCGAAATTGTACCGCACGGTAGCTGAATTGGTAGAATTGGGCGTAAATGATTATTTGTTACAAGACCTGATCACCAATAGCCAGGAAGAAAAACACCTGCGACTCCTGGGGCATTGCTTGTACAACCGCATGGAAATTCTTGAAGAATACCGCACCGGCATCATTACCCTGACCAAGGAAGACTACGCCCGGTTCGACATCCAACGGGGTGACACCGAAGGTATTGTGAACTATGTGTTGCGCATCCGAGGCATCATTATGGCTGTTTTTATCACGGAGCAACCCACAATTGTCAAAATATCTTTACGTTCTAAAGGAGATTTTTCGGTACAGGAAATCGCCCAAAAACACTTCAAAGGAGGTGGGCATAAAAATGCTTCGGGCGGAGCTTCCTTTATCGGTTTAAAAGCAACGATTAAAAAGTTTCGCGAGTTATTACCTGAATACCGCGAATCCCTGAATCGTGTGAATGAATTTACTGTGTAACCAAATTTGGGTTTTCCGTTTTGGGTTCCGACCTAAAGCCAGGAGCCTCTCAACATCAATAACAAACATGAGAATTTTGTCATGCTTATTCCTGGCGCTGGTATTGCTGTCAGGATGCAAAAAGGAGCAGAAGTTGCCGAGTGGGTACAAGTACGTACAACACACCAAATCATCTGGCAATGCACTCAAGGCCGGTGATTTTGCGTATTATCGGTTTCAATTGCGGAATGGCGATAGCGTAGTGGCTTCCAATTTCCAGTTGATCCAAATACCTGATTCTGCTCAGATGAAGCAGATGCCCCAAAACCCAATTTTTGAGGCACTCTTGCGCATGAAGGAAAAAGACAGCATCACGATCTTCGTTCCTCTGGATACCCTGAAAGAAGAACAAAAGCCAGAAGGGTTCAAAGGTGCTAAACTGATGTATTACGATATGGTGATCAAAGATGTACTCACCAGTGCCGAAATGCAGAAGGTGTTCACCGATTTCCAGAAAGATGCTGAATCCAAAGGCAAAAAGCGTACACCAGAACAGATGAAGTCTGAGCTGGCCCGTGCTAAAGCTTTTACGGAGAATATCGCCAAAGAATACAAGGCTGGCAACTTGAAAGGTATCAAAACCACCAAGTCAGGTTTGAAGTACCTCATCCATGAGCCAGGCAGCGGCCCAACTTTCAAAAATGACGACATCATTTACCTGGATTACTACGGTGCATTGACCGATGGTACCATGTTTGACAACTCATTTGAGCGCGATGCCGACTTTTCATTCCCGATGGGCCGTCAGCCCCTGATCACTGGTTGGGTGGAAGGTTTGGCACTGGTGAAAAAAGGCATGAAAGTATCTTTTTTCATTCCTAGCAATTTGGGTTATGGCGAACAAGGTTCTCCTCCTAAAATTCCTGGCAATGCAGAATTGATTTTCTACATCGAAGGGAACAATTCCTTCACGCCATCACCTTATGTTCTTGCTGGACAACCAGGAATGTAATAATGTAGAGACGCACGGCCGTGCGTCTCTTATGGTTGGTGTTTCGACGCATCGCCATAAGAGACGCACGGCCGTGCGTCTCTACACCACCATTATTTCACATTTTAAAAAGGAGCATCATGACGATAGAACAACTCCGCGATTTGCGCGAGCGTCTGATGAGTTTGGGGAGGTATCTTTGACGTCGATAACCGATTGATTCAAATAGAAGAAAAAGAGCAGTTATCACTCGATCCTACCTTTTGGAACGACCCAAAACGGGCCGAAACCATCCTGAAAGAACTCAAAACGCACAAAAACTGGGTAGAACAATACCGCAATGCCGAAGCGCAGGTAGATGATGCCGAAGTACTCCTGGAATTCCAAAAAGAAGGAGAAGCCACGGAAGAAGAAGTGGATCAAAAGTACGCCGAAGCGCTAGCCGTATTGGAGGACATGGAATTCCACAACACCCTCAATCAACCCGAAGACGAACTCAACGTCATACTCGAAATCAACGCCGGAGCAGGCGGTACCGAAGCTTGTGATTGGGCCGAAATGTTGCACCGCATGTACATGATGTGGGCTCAGCGCAAAGGCTTTAAGTTCATCGAACTGA
>JAAFHQ010000508.1 GCA_013298445.1 Chitinophagales bacterium
ATAAGCGCAGCTACTCCTGCTACACCTGGGCAAGCGCTGGACGTACCACCAAAAGTAGCTGTGTAATTGCCCTCTTTGTCTCCTATGGTGTTTTCGGCATTGGTGACTCCAACATTGTAGCCTCTCCCACCCATTCGATCGGTAGTCCAAATACCGGGGGTAAGGGGGCGGGTAGGTTCAAGGTTTGGCGCAAAAATGTCATTGCTGGGAAAGGCACACCAGATGGCTTTTCCAAAATCGCTGTATACACTGCGTTTACCTCGGTCGTTGCATGCAGCAACCGCAATAATTGGGGCATAAGCAGCGTATCCATCCAGATCCACACTTTCATTACCGTTGCCCGCAGCCCAGACTATGACACAACCTTTTCCTTTGCGCCCATTTTTCAGGGCATAGTCTATGGCCAAACGGGCACTATCAGGAAGGGGAGCATTCACCTTATGAATGGGGTCATTGGGGTTGCTCCAATCACCATCTGCAGGGCCCCAGCTACAGGAAATCACATCTGCGCCGTTGTCAGCAGCCCAGGCAAAAGCTTTGGCCTCCGCCATAGAACCTAAGCCCCCCGAACGAATAGGCATTAATTTTGCCTCAGGTGCCACGCCACTTGCTTTACCAATACCCGCTGCACAAGCTACTCCAGCACAAGCGGTGCCATGGTTGTCTCCAAAGCCACGCGGGCGGGGATCATCCGTATTGCGAATGGTGTCGCGGGGGGCAACAACTTTCCCGGTTTGATTGAATTCAGGATGGTCGATGTCTACCCCATCGTCAATTACGGCAATGGTCGCCCCTAGTCCTCGGCTTATTTTCCAGGCGGCCTCAGCCTGGACACTTTGTTCAATGGTGCTTCCGTTGATCTTGGTATTGATCAAGTGCCATTGCATGGGGTGGATGGCTTTATTGCGCTTTTCTTGTACCAATTCGGGATGGCAATACTCCATCTCCGGTAATTCAATCAAGGTTTCAGCAATTTTAAAAATGTCTAAGCCTGTGCCTTCGGGAGCTTTGGCAAAATAGGCATTGGTAGCAAAAGTGAGTTTTTCAGCAATCTCCAGTTTTTGTTCTTTCAAGATGGCCTCGCAACGCTCTGGGGAAATTTCGTCTTTGAATTTGACAAAAAAGTTTTCTGTATAAACATAAATACTACCAGTTTGTGCATCTTTCAACACCCGTCCAGCAAAACGGATACTCGGTTCTTTTTTGAAGAGCTTGCGGATGGTATTGCGCAAGGTTTTTACCAGAGAGCGTTTGGCTTCCAAAATTTTGTACACTACAACATCCGCTTCGGGGAAAGAAGCTACAGGCGATAAAGTAGAAGCAGCTTCACGGGAAGCTTCGGACAGGTTTAGATCCGATAAAGATTTACCCGTTTGGGTACGAATAACTACAAGATCGCTTGCTTCAACCAGTTGAATGAGTTGGCCGTCGCGGCCTCCGTAACGAATTGAGTACATTGTTTTTGGGTTTTAGGAGCTATAGCCCCAGGTATTAGTTCAAATTAGAGCCTTGCGTTTTTGGCAACTGTAAAGTTTTAGTCGACAACACCAGTCCTTGGATCATCAGTGCAATGATCACCAAAATGGCCATTTCAAAGTAAGAAGCGGAAAGGTTACCCAGCATAATCCGTTTGGATTGGCTGCGCAAAACTTGCCCTTCGTTGGTTTGAATTTCAGAAAGTTCCGCCAAAACTGCAAATGCCTTGGTCGTACTAGCTTCACTCCTTTCAATCAAATTGAGTTGAATTTCGCCATGTTGTTCGGTTTGGACCATTACTTGGGTGTCAATGGCTGACATTTCAGCCAGGATAGTTTTAAAACGTTGATACTTGTCTGCTTCTTCTTTGGTAAGCTGAGTTTTTTCAAATTTATCGATGATGGTATTCAATTTTTGTTGGTGCTGATCAAAATCAAATTGCTGCATATCTGGTTGTTTGGCTTGCAAACTGGCTTGGAAAAGTTCATTTTTTTGCTGCAATTGATCGTATAACTGAAAGAGGTAACTTTCTGCCAATAACCGATCCTCGTACATAGAGGAAAAAGACTTATCCAGTCTGCGGATTTGATTCCTTTCCAATAGATTGTTCAACATCACCACCCCCAATACCAGTGCCAGCAGTACCGAAGCGGCAGCTTTTTGCCGAATGCCATAGGTCCATTTCATAATCATCCCCTTTTTTACAAGCAAACTCATTCACAGGGGAAGTTACAACTCTTTTTTGTGAGAAAAAAGCAAATTTCGGTCAATCGAGCATCGAAATACGTCAAATTCCTGCTGGAACCCGAGCTAGATCGCGACTACCTTGCACCCATATTTTAGCATCGTGTTGAAAATTTTTATTTTTCGACATTTTTTGATAATCAAAATTTTACGAATGAACAAAGGTTTTTTGATCGACATGGATGGAGTTATTTATGGTGGAAATCACCTGATTCCTGGCGCCGACAAGTTCATCTCAGCACTGCAAAAACGCAACATTCCTTTCCTCTTTTTGACCAACAACAGTCAACGCACACCGCGTGATGTCGTGAATAAACTTTCTGGCCTCGGTATTGAGGTTGAAGAAGACAATGTATTCACCAGCGCCATTGCGACGGGCTGGTTTTTGGCCCGCCTGAAACCGGAAGGGACTGCCTATGTATTGGGTGAAGGCGGCTTGATCAACAGTTTGCATGAACATGGTTACGCCCTGGTTACCCAAAATCCGGATTTTGTGGTGGTAGGTGAAGGGCGGAATTTCACCCTGGAGATGGTCAACCACGCGGTGGACATGATCCTGGATGGGGCCAAATTAATTGCAACCAACCTGGATCCTTCGCCCAAAACCAAAGGTTGGACCAACCTGGGCATCAAATCTGTAGTGGCCATGATTGAAGAGGCGACCGGAGTCAAAGCTTTTTCGGTGGGCAAACCCAGCCCGGTCATGATGCGGGTAGCCCGCAAAAAATTGGGCCTCGAAACAATGAATACCACGATCATTGGAGACACCATGGATACCGATATTTTGGGCGGCATCCAAATGGGCTACCGTACCATCCTCACCCTTTCCGGAGTATCCAAAAGAGCCGATTTGAAATCCTATGCTTTTGCCCCGGACTTGATTGTCAACACCGTAGGTGAACTCGACTTGGATGAATGGCTGGAAGGACCTAGCTCTTTTTTGCAGGAGCAGGCGGGTAGAAACGGGAAATTGGTGGCGCAGAATTAATTTTCAAAAAAAATATACTGGTCTTGTCCGATTCTTTCTCCGCTGTTCGTCAACAGGGCATGTTCATTAATTTTTTAACTTTAAACCAAAAAAAATGGAAAAGTACTTGCTCCTGTTTCGCAACACGACTGTAACAGAAACGAGGTATCAGGAAATGTCGCCAGAAGCCATGCAGGCTGAGTTGGACAAATGGAACAGCTGGATTGGAGGTATTGCCGCTCAAGGCAAGTTGGTAGGTGCTGAAGCCTTGCAACAAGAAGGTAAGGTCGTTTCTGGTTCCAAACACCTGGTAACCGATGGGCCTTTTGTTGAAAGCAAGGAGTTGATCAGCGGATACCTCGTGTTGCAAGCTGCCAGTATCGAAGAAGCCATCGAGTTGTCGAAAGGTTGCCCCATTTACGAGATTGAAGGACGAGTGGAAGTTCGGGCCATTCAGGTTTTTAATTAAGCCTACCATGGCTGAGCAGCCAGTTCATCATACGGTTGAGCATCTTTTCCGACACGAGTCGGGAAAGATGCTCGCGGTATTGACCAAGTTATTTGGCTTGAGTCAGGTTGAAATCGCTGAAGACATTGTGCAAGAGACCTTGATTGCTGCCCTGGAAAGCTGGAAACTCAAGGGCCTGCCTGATGATCCCAGAGCCTGGTTGTACCGTGCTGCCAAAAACCGCACCATTGATTATTTGCGCCGTGAACGCAATTTTCGGGAGCGCGTTGCCCCAGCCATTCGCCAAGAGGAGTCCGATCCTGAGGCCAGCCATTGGCTTGATGCCTATTTTTTGGATACCGAAATTGAAGATGCACAATTGCGGATGTTGTTTGCGGCTTGCCATCCGGCCATTCCACTGGAATCTCAATTAGCCTTGATGTTGCGCACCCTTTGTGGTTTGAGTACGGAAGAGATAGCGGCGGCTTTTTTATTGCCCACAGATTCTATAGGCAAACGTTTGTACCGGGCCAAGGAAAAAATTCGCCAGGAAAAGTTGTCGCTGGAAGTCCCCAGTGGAATGGAGATACTTCCCCGTTTGGACGCCGTGCTGCATGCAATATATTTGTTGTTCAACGAAGGGTACAAATCTGCTTCCAATGATGAGGTAGTACGCCGTGAACTATGTGCCGAAGCCATCCGCCTGGGGGCTTTGTTGGCGCGCCACCCGCTGAGTAATTTGCCCAAAACCCACGCTTTATTGGCCTTACTCTGTTTTCACTCAGCACGCCTGGATACGCGGCTCAATGCTGAGGGTGAGATTGTGCTGCTGGAGTACCAGGACCGCAGTCGTTGGAATCGACAGTTGATAGCCCTGGGTTACGAACATTTTAAACAATCCAGTCGGGGTGAAGCAATCAGTAGCTATCACCTGGAAGCCGCCATTGCCTCTTACCATGCAGCTGCGCCTAGTTTTGCTCAAACCAATTGGCAGGCCATTTATTATTGTTACAACTTGTTGATGAAAGTCCAGCCCTCCCCCATTGTTGAACTCAATCGAGCCATTGCCTTGGGTTACTCGGATGGGCCCAAAGCGGGTATTGAAGCTTTGACAAAAATTGAGGGAATGGGCAAACATTATTTATGGCATACCGCATTAGGGGATTTTTACCACAAGGCTGGGAACAGGACTGAGGCATTGGCAGCTTACCAACAGGCATTGCAATTGGTCACCTTGCAAGCTGAGTACAAGGTTATTCAGGGGAAGATTGAGGGATGTGGGGGTGGGTGAGCGACTTTTGAAAGTATGTCAATGAAAATTTTCAGTCTTTCGTTAGCAATTTAA
>JAAFHQ010000509.1 GCA_013298445.1 Chitinophagales bacterium
CCGTAAGTTGTAATGATTGGAATATTGCCAAACAAATCCATCCACATGAAGTACGCAATGGCACGTACCATCCGCAATTCCGCCAACATTTGTGGCTTGGTCGTATTGTTGTCAGGCATGTTTTCGCCCAGAATAGCCAGAGCCTGATTGGTAGTGCCTACGATATTGGAAAACCAGCTCCAGGCAGAGTTGGTCATCCCGTGATCGGGCGTCCAGGAATGATAGTGAGGCATTAAATAACCCTGGTTGTCGTACCAGTTGCCTCCACGTGCTGGCATGATGGACTCATCCGTACTTTGTGACTGCAAGAAGTGATAATCCAAGGCAAAGTTGCCCCGCAGTGCCGCATAAGCTGGCCCCGCAGCCTGCACAAATTGTGCTTGAGTTTTTGGAAAAGCATCAGGGGTCAACGCGGAGGTGATCGGAACATCCAAATCATGGCAAGCTGGCATTGTACAAATGATACCGGCCAGTAAAACTATTTTTAAAAATGACTTTTTCATGGTGTCAATGATTTAAAAAGTTTATTGTTAGGCTTTTAGCGTTTTTCACACCAAAAACCGCACAATCCACTAATGAATTAAAAAGAAGTGTTCAAACCCAACATCAGGGTACGTGTTTTGGGGTAAAAATTGTTGGTATCTACCCCTGGAGCGATGCCACCTTGATTGACTTCTGGATCAATACCCGTGTAATTTGTCCAGGTGAAGGCATTATTGACGGCTGCATAAATCCTTACCGATTGCAGGTATTTGCTGATGCCTTTGATGGTGTAGCCCAAAGTAGCATTGTCGAGACGTACATAAGAGCCATCTTCAACGAAGCGAGAAGAATACCGGTGCGAATTGACGTCTTTGGCTGATTCAGAGGCGACATCAGTCAAGATATTGGTGAACTGTGCAGTGGTTGGTCTGAACAAATCGGCACGGGTAGCATTGAAAATTTTGTTGCCAAAAACACCTCTGATGAAGAAATTGAAATCGAAATTGCCGAAACGCAAGGTGTTTGTCCAACCCAACAACAACTTAGGCTGTGGGCTACCAACGTAATTATAGTCTGTTCCAATGGCTGGCGTAGTCGTCAATTCTCCAGTCTTCTTAAAGTACTGAGATATGCCATTGGCATCTTTTCCAGCATAACTAAAAGAGAAAAATTGGCCTAAGGGATAACCTGCTTTCAAAATCTGAAGGGTACTTCCGGTTTGGCCACTACCTTCAGGCTGGGTCAAACGCACTGCGTCGCCTCCTGAAAACAGCGGGTTGCTCAAACTCACAATTTTGTTCGTATTGCTGGCCAGGTTGATCCCCGAAGTCCAATACAAGTTTTTGCTACTGATTGGCGTGATGTTGAGGCTCAATTCTACGCCTCTGTTGTTCATACTCCCCCCATTGGCAACGATGCTACCAGCAGGTACTAAAACCCTGTCCACAGCATAACTGTAAATCATACCATCTGTGGTTTTGTCATACACTTCCACGGTACCACTGAGCTTACCTTTCAGGATAGAAAAGTCCAGGCCAATGTTTTTGGTCGTTGTTTTTTCCCATTGCAAATCTGGATTCGCAGCTTTTGTCGGGCCTAAAGCAGCCGTAAGTGTACCGTTGTTGTAGTAAGAACCAAGGCTCCCAGATAAGAACAGTGCTGTATACGCGTTAAACCCAGAGGAGTTACCCGTAACCCCATAGCTGGCGCGGAGTTTTAAATCATCGAAAAGGCCTTGGTTTTCCATAAAACCTTCTTCGATGATCCGCCAGGCGGCTCCAACTGCGGGAAAGTAACCCCAGTGGTTGTTTTCCCCAAAAACTGAACTGCCATCACGACGGATCGATCCTTGCAACAAATATTTGTCGTTGAAACTGTAGTTCAAACGGGCAAAATCAGAGATCAAGCGGTTTTGCTGATAAATGCCATCGGCGCCAAAATTGATGCGGTAACCATTGATTGCATAAGGGTTACTCAATGCAAAGTTGTTAAAACCAATGTTGTCAACCGGGAAGTTGGTACTGGTCAATTGGAAACCATCACCAATGGTGTTGTCTTGCCAAGAGTATCCCACCACCGCTTTGATGTCGTGGTTGCCAAAGGTTTTGTTCCAGGTCAAAAAGGTTTCCAGGATGTTATTGGTGTTCTCGTAAGTGTTGCGTACTGCTGAACCATTGGTGCCAAAGTTTTGCAGAAAGTGTACAGCAGGTGGTTCGGGTTTGTAGTAGAAATTGGCACTGTTGTATTGAGAATAGTAGCTGCCATAATATTCGCCATGCAATGAAGTCGACTTTTGATGAGACAAACTCAAATTGTAAGTCAGGCCCAATGGCAACTGCACTTGGGCAGTAAAAGCACCGATCAAGTTGTTGAATTTGGTTTGATCCTGGCCATTTTCGATCATCGCCACCGGGTTGAAATACCCACCAGTAGTGAAGTTTTCAAAGAAAGTACCATCCGGATTGCGAACTGGTGAAGTCGGTAAATACGTAATCATCTGGCCTAAAACGCTGTTGCGTTGAGGTGTGTAGTCCGACTTGGTATTGGAATTGGAAACCTGCATGCCCAATTTGACCTTGTCATTCAAAAAAGATTGGTCAAATTGCAAACGAGCGATAACCCTTTGAAAATTACTTTCCAACAAAATCCCTTCCTTGTTCATGTAGTTGAGACTGGCGCTGTACGTATGGTGCTCGCCGCCGCCGCTGAAGGATAAATTGTGGTTGTAGGACAAAGCTTGCTCTCTTTGCACCGCCTTTTGCCAATCTGTGTCAGCCCCTTTATCGTTGGCTGGGGTCATCGATTGTCCGTTAGCGGCCAAAAATGCTTTCAGCTCAGCTGAGTTCATCATGTCGAGTTGGCTGGCGACCGTTTCGGAACCTACAAAACCATTGTAAGCCACCACACCTTGGCCTTTTTTACCTTTTTTAGTGGTGATCATAATCACCCCATTGGCTGCACGGTTGCCATAAATGGCTGTCGCAGCTGCGTCTTTCAACACGTCAATTGTAGCAATGTCGTCAGGAGCGATAGTTGAGATGTCGGCACCTGGAACGTTGTCGATTACATAAAAGGGGCCTTGTGAACTATTGATGGTCGAAGCCCCTCTCAGGATTACAGCAGCTGGGCGGTTCGGGTCGCCGCTAGCCGAGATGTTGAGGCCAGGAACCTTGCCTTGTAAAAGCTGCCCAACATCGCTGATTGCGCCTCTGTTGAGGTCTTCAGGCTTCATGGTGGTTACCGCACTGGTCAAAGTTTTGCGGGAAGATTGGCCGTAACCCACTACCACGACCTCATTCAGCGCGCTTGCCGAATTGGCCAAGGAGACATTGATCACTTTTTGGTTGTTGACTGAAACCTTTTGTTCAGCATACCCAAGAAATGAAAAAACCAAAGTTGCATCAGACGCGCAAGTAAGGGAGTAATTGCCGTCAATATCCGTCACAGCGCCATTGCTGGTTCCTTCAACCCGGATGTTGACCCCGATCAAAGGCTCATTGTTGTCAGCTGCAGTCACTTTTCCCGATACAGTTATATCGGCAGAAGTTGAACCTGCAAATGTAGGTAAGGAAAGTAATGCGCATAGGCATAGCAGTAGCATCCTGTGCAGGAGCATTGGTACTTGTTTCATGCTAATGTTATTTAAACTAGTGAAAGAAGGTGTTTGGTGTTAAAAAATAAAGTTTCTGTTACGCAAACCATGGTCAGTGGCTGCATTGAATCAAAATTTTGTAAAATGGCTTTAATAGTAGCAAGTAGTAGGAACTCCTGTACAGAAGTTAAAATCTCAAGGTCTCAGGTAAATATTTGGCAATGAGATCTTCGTAGTATGGTTTCAGCTCTTTTACATTCGGTGGAACAGGCACTTTTGAGTACAAATCATACGGATTGAATTTATCAACCCATTCAAACATAGCATGATCGTGTGCATCCATCAAATGGTCGTATGCGTGTTCGCGGTGCTGCGCGTAAAACGAGTGGTAGCGAATCATATACAAGGCAGGCTCAGGCAGGTAATCTTTGAGCATTTGGTACAAGTACTCATCGTGCCCCCAAGACATGTGTACATTGCGCAAGCCGCAATTGGGCTCATAAACGCCGTATTTGGTATTGTGACGGGCATCCTGTGAATCTGGATTTGCCTCAAAAAATTCTGAATAGACAATCTTATCTGAATGTTTGCAACCAACCGGGAAGGTATCCCCTACCACAGCCCATTGCGGCTCGCCAAATAAGCACAACACCTTGCCCAAATCATGCAAAAAGCCCGTTAATACGAACCAATCGGGATGCCCGTCGGCTCTGATGGTTTCTGATGTTTGTAATAAATGTTGCAGTTGGTCGAGATCGGTATCTGGATCTGAATCATCCACTAGTGTATTCAGGAAATCACAGGCATCCCAGACCCGCATTTCTTTTTTGTCAAATTTCAAAAAATCAGCCTCTTTCGCACTTACAAAATCGTAAGTCTGATAAGTGTGATTCAAGCGATAGAACTCTTTGACTGTATCGCGTTGTGGTGTATTGTAGTTGCGGTATTCTTCTTTGGTTTTGGCAGGTTTGTTGGGTTCTGGATAACGAATAAGCACATCGTCTTCCCATTCTTCAATGCTGGCTAAAGGCGCAATTTCATTTTCTGTGAACATTGCTATTACTGTTTGATCTGAGTGATTGGAATGTAAACTAAGGACTTAAAGATACTACTTATACCCTAGCTTGGGTGCCAGGATTCGATGCAAACGTTTGCAAAAATTAATCACTCAGGGAAAAGGCCTCAATTTACCTTAAAGTAGAATCTCTAATAATTAGCTCAGGAGGCAAAATAATATGCTCTTTTTGCCTAGTTTGACCTTCTATATTGTTTAAAAAAAGGCGGGCAGCTTCCTCGCCTAAGATCTTGCTGGAGCGATTGACCGATGACAAGGATGGATTGACATAGGCAGAAAAGGGTGAGTTGTCAAAACCAACAACCGCTACCTGTGCTGGAATGGAA
>JAAFHQ010000050.1 GCA_013298445.1 Chitinophagales bacterium
TGCTGGGCTAGCCGTGATCGTGGCACTTGTCTTGGCACAAGTCAGCGGGCCGTTGTTTACTACACTCGCAGTCGGTGGAGTGATATTTTGAGTCAGGTTTGTACTCGCACTAGCGGTACAACCGTTGGTGGTGCTTGTTACCGTTACACTGTAAGTACCTGGGACAGTCGCGCTGAAGCTCGCTACATTGCCTGGATTCGTTACTCCCGTGGGAACACTCCACACATAAGTCACTCCCGTTGCTGGGCTAGCTGTGATTGTGGCACTTGTCTTGGCACAAGTCAGCGGGCCGTTGTTTACTACACTCGCGACAGGGTTCGGATTAACAGTAACCAATTTTGAAGCAGTTGCGGAACAGCCATTATTGGTAACTGTTACAAAATAAGTCGTATTAGACGTTGGCGCAACTGGAATAGAGCTAGTACTAGCACCTGTGCTCCAGAGGTAAGTTCCTCCACCTGTAGCAGTCAAGGTGGTACTCTGACCATTACAGATGATGGCTGTCCCTGTGATATTTGCAGTAGGGCCAGGAGTCACCGTTACAGTAATTATATTGGATTCGCCGATAAAAAAAGAACAATCAGTTCTTCGAGAACAGCGAATAAAATAAGTTGTTTGGGCTAAAGGCCCTGCATCATAAGTGAGGCCTGTGCCAACCTGAGTCCATTCGGGGTCATTGGGCAGTGGAGTTGTATTTTTGGTTGTACTCGCCAACCAGAGGTATTCGATTGCTGCGCTTGAGGTACCGCCTGAAGCTTCGGTAATATTAATAAATGGCGCTGGATCGAAAGATGGGCCACAACCACTTTGGTTATTCCCGATGCTTCCACCACTAGTTACGTTTTTGTTCGCGATGACAGTTATCGCATCTGATGCAGTACATCCACGGATATCGGTAGCACTTAGAGTGTAAGAAGCTGTTGCTCCTGCTGCCAGTTTGATAGAAATTGATGAGGTATTGGCTCCAGTATCCCAGGTATAGGTATAAGGACCTGTACCACCTGATACCACTGAAGCAATCGTAACGTTTTCGTCTGAACAAATGCTTTGATCTGCTCCTAGATTTACGGTTGGTTTGGGATTAACTGTCACAAGGATACTCTCAACATCGGAGCATCCTCCAGAACTGACGGTTACCGAATAAGTTGCCGTTGAACCGGGGCTTACAGTAATGCTTGAATTTGTTGAAGTCGTAGACCAAAGGTAAGTAAGGCCGGACGCCCCTGCCCCCGCTGCGCTGGCAGTCAAAGTTGTGCTTGTTCCAGCACAGATGGTACTGTTACCCGTAATGCTAGCAGTAATGGCTCCCACATTGCTCAATTGTACATTGGTCGTAGCAATATTGGAGCAGCCATTGGCTGGATTGGTCACCGTTACCGTATAATTACCAGGAGCATTTACCGTAGCCTGGTTTGTACTACCGATCGGAGTGGCACCAACGCTCCACTGGTATTGCAGACCAGCTGGCAATGCTGTCAAGGTAGCACTTGGGTTTACACAAGAAATTTGATTGCTGGCCGAAAGGGAAGCAGAGGGAGCTGTTTTGTCTTCAATTACAGTCACACTTGCCACCCCGGTACAACCCGTAACCGTGTTGGTGACCGTAACAAAGAACTGGCCCGCCAAGGTTACTTTTGCTGTATTGGTTCCAGAAACAGGAGTAGCTCCTGCACTCCAGGCATAGGTATAGTTGGCACCTACTGGGGTAGCCGTCAAAGTGGCGGGCATGTCACCAGTATAACAAGTCCAGTCCATGTCCTTGGTCAAACCAGCATTGATGGGGTCTCCGGCAACAACCGTTTTGCTGGCTGTAGCAGTACAACCATTGCTAGTAACGGTTACTGTGTAAATATTTGCAGTTGACACATTAATTGACGAGGTAGTCGCTCCAGTGCTCCACAAATAGGTACCTCCTCCTGATGCAGTAAGCGTTGAAATTTGACCAGGACAAATGGCACTTGCTCCGGTAATGTTGGCACTTGGTTGAGCATTTACAGTAACTGTTGCTTGGGCAGTTGCTGTACAGTTTTTGCTGTCGGTAACCATTACGGAGTAAGTAGTTGTTGAAGATGGACTTACACTTGTTGCGGAACCAGTTGCATTATTGCTCCAAACATAAGTATACGGTGAGGTACCCCCCAAGGCCGTTACACTAAGCGTGGTGCTTGATCCTGCACAAATGATTTTATCGCTGGAAGTTGCACTTGGCTTGGGATTAACGGTTACTACAATATCGTCAAAATCATTGCAGCCTTTGCTATCGGTTACCGTTAAAGTATAAGTTGCCGTTGCAGAAAGGGTTACTGTAATGCTGGATGTATTGGCGCTATTGCTCCAGGCATAGGTATATGGACCTGTACTTCCTGTTACATTGCTGGTTATGGTTACAGCAGTATTCAAACAAGTCGTTTTGTCTGCGCCTAAATCTACAACGAGGTCTCTCACATTCACATTGAAAGAAATTGTAGAAGAGCACCCATCCTTTGTATAAACTAAGGTGTAGGTTCCGGCTTGATTGGCTTGAATATTAATGATAAAAGGTTCTGCACTGGTGGAGGTGAACCCAGCCGGGCCGCTCCAGGCATAAGTTCCACCAACGGGGCTAGGGTTGCCACTGAAGACAATTTTAGTGCCCTTGCACACATCAATGCTATTGCCGATAGTCCAGGGACCGTGGCTGATGTTCCAACGTGCCTGTAACGTTGGGCCAGTGGCTGTGCTTACCGTGATGGTTGTGGTATTGGTACATCCATTGGCATCCGTTAGGGTTGCCACATAATTTCCTGCCTTGGCTGCAGTGTAACTGGTCGCAATAAGCACGTCATTTCCAGAGGCTGTAAATCCGTTTGGCCCAGTCCAGGTAACGGTGTTTACTTGGGGATTAACACTCAACATCAGATCCGCGCCTGTACAGACTGCTACCGCACAATTAGCTAGAACCTGCCAAGTCCCATTCACTCTGGCTTCACACTCCAGGGTCGGTTTACTGTAAACAGTCACTGCCACATCGTCGGTGTCATAACAACCTTTGCTGTCAGTAACAGTAAGGGTGTAAGTCTGATTAGCAGTTGGACTTACTGAAGTTGTAGAGGTTGTAGCCCCATTGCTCCAGAGGTAACTGTAAGGGAGAAAACCTCCGGTAGCCCCTCCGGTCAGGTTAATGGATGAACCCGAACAATTGGTAGCATCAGCGCCTGCATTGGCGACTACTACGCCAACCTCAACGTAAAAGTTAATGCTTGCGGAGCTCCCATTATAGGTGTACACAAGGGTGTATGTACCAGCTTGAGAAGGTTGAATGTTGATGATATAAGGTTCTGCGCTAGCGGAAGAGAACCCGGGGCCAGTCCAGCTGTAGGTTCCTCCCGTTGGACTGGGATTTCCGCTGAACACAATTTTGGTCCCTTTACATACTTTAATGCTGTTGCCAATGGTCCAGGTACCATGGTTGATGTTCCAGCGTGCCTGTAACGTTGGAACAGTTGGGGTGCTTTCCGCGATGGTGGGGATATCGGTACTTGCATTGGCATTAGTGATTACCTCTGCGTAGGTGCCTGCCCGGGGGGGGAAAGTAGCATTAGACTCCAAAACATTTCCCCTTTTATTGTGAGGCGTAGCCGAAAATCCATTCAGACTGGTCCATCCTGAGTTTTGTCCATCTATTAAAATATCGCCTTCCGACGCTTCGACCAAGGCATTGTTTTTCCTGTTCGCCCAATATCTTGAAAGCTGAACATCACTCAATGAATCTTGAAGAAAAGTAAATTGTTTATGCCGCGCATTGACTTCCAAAAAGTTTTTCTCCCCGTTATGTCTAGAAGGTGCATCGCTATTCTTAGGGCTGGCCATTGAAATAGTTGGCAAGCAGTACATTGCAGTAACAAGCAATATGGCTGTAGCCAGAACGCTTCCTTTTGGTGAAGAAGCTTTTGAGATAGGAGTAGAAATATTCAAGCGCATGTTCAACAATTTTTTCCCCGTAGAGAAAGTGGTTTTAAAAGCACAATATGTTTACTATTGGATTCCATAGCGTCAGCTACGTTCCATTGCAATTTTTTAGCGAACTGGTTGTAAAATCGGACAAGCAAAACAGGGGCTGGCTATATCATTTCGTGTAGAAAAGATATAGCAAACGAATTGCTAACACCAATTTTGTTGTCTAGTACAAAAGGGAAACAAGTACATTACGTTGCAGCGATACAACGCGTAGTTTAATGGAGGGGACCTTAAACAGAAAACAAATTTTCAGTACTTACAGAGGAATTTAAATTTGCTCGATTGAGCATCAAGATAACAGTGTGCGTTCTTAGATTATAGAAGGAGATGGCACAAATGTATAATAGCAATTTATAATAACCAAGCATATTCAAAAAAAATATCACTTTTCTTTCTAAATCGGTGGGTATTTTTTCTGGTTAGGGTGTTTTTAGAAGTGGGTTAAGCTGAAAAAAAAATGACGAGGCACAAATTTCCATTTGTACTTCGTCATCTGCCCATGATACTTCGTTACCTACAGGTCCTTATTTGACTTTTGCAGGTAATTCTCCAAGGCTTTGGTCATGGAAGGCACTTCTGGTGCTGGCGCATTGATGTTCACGTTCAGGCCTCGGTCTTCAACAGCCTGACGGGTCAGGTTGCCAAATACGGCAATACGGGTTTCGTTTTGTTTGAAATCCGGAAAGTTGTCGTAAAGGGATTGAATACAGAGTGGACTAAAGAACACCAGTACATCATACGTTACGTCGCTAAGATCGGACAGGTCCGAACTCACGGTGTGATACATGATCGCATCTTTCCAATCCAGTTTCATGTCGTCCAGATACTTGGTAATTTCCTTTGCACCTAGATTGGAACAAGGGAGCAGGAATTTCTCACCCTTGTGTTTTTTCAAGTATGCCCCCAAATCTTCGATCGTCCGCGTACCTACAAACACTTTGCGCTTGCGGTACAGGATAAACTTTTGCAAGTAATTGGCAATGTTTTCCGTCAGGCAGAAATATTTGGTTTCTGGTGACATCTTTACCCGCATCTCCTCACAAAGGCGAAAGAAGTGATCAACCGCATTTTTACTGGAAAAAATCACTGCAGGGTACTCGTCGGGACGGATGCGCTGCTTTCTGAAATCTTTGGCTTCCAGTCCTTCAACGTGGCTGAAAGACCTCCAGTCAATTTGTAGGTTGTACCTTTTCTCCAACTCGTAGTATGGAGAACGTTCAGGTTTGGGCTGCGAAACAAGGATGGTCTTTACTTTTTTGAAAGTTTCCTCCTTGGCTTGTCCGTTTGCTGCCATTCACGATTATTTTGGTAACCTACTTTCGTTTTCCTACTTACTGTTGGTTCAAGATTAATTTTACCACAGTGAGTACAGGAGCGATTTCGACGGTGCAAATATACAACAAAAAGTGAAATAGATGTGATGCAAAAATTCGGCCCGCCAGCCAGAGGCTGCGTACCGATCTAAATGCATAAACCAATCCAATCACTACTATAGTTCCCCAGATAAAAATTTTGTGCCAGTCGGGGCTACCGTAGGCTAATAAAATATTGATTGGCCCCAACAACAAACCCAGCGCTGCCCCAAAGACCAGCATGATAAAATTGTAGCGTGAGATTTCGCGGCTTACCGGAAAGACGAGGCCAATGGCACCTAAAATCAGGTGTTTGAGCCCAAACCCGACAATCACCCCACCGACACAGATGCCTAATTGGGTGAGGTGGCCCATGCCAAAATCAACCCGCAAATTGTGGAGGAGATAAAATAAAAAGAACCCGAGGTTGATTAAAAACGAAAGATATAGCACAGCATAAACCCCCACTCCACGTCCTTCACGTTCGCGAAAAATCTGATTAAAGGCATTTTCATTGGCAAAAGCCTGAAAAACTTTGATGATCGGCCCACGCAATAAGGTCATAAAAAACGCCAAAGTGAGCAAAATAAAAGTAGTTACGCCAAAATCAAGGCGTTGGAGGATGGCTGCGGGGGTAAGATTGGAATTGAAATCAAATTTTGGAAGGGTCCACTCACGGCGCTTTTTAGCTGGTTTTGCCTTTTCCGTGGCAATCAATAAAGCACTGGCAGAGGGACGAGCCAAAAGGTCGAAAGGATTGTTGAGTACAGCGGAATCTACGGTTGGTGCACCAGGTTTAATGCCCATTCGATGCAACAATTCAAAAGGGTTGTCGCTGCTTTGTGCCGAAAGATTATTCGGCGCAAGCGGCAATAGCATGAAATAAAAAAATATAAAAACAATCTTCCGCTTCAAGTTTTCTACCTTTTTCTTTTCAGCTGCAAAGGTAGCAAGCATTTGTGAATGATTGGGTATGTAATGCTGAAAAGTTTAGAAGTTGAGGAGTTTAGAAGGTTTAGGCTACCGCAGCGACTTAGACGATGACCTTGTCAAAATCGCTCGCGGTAGCCTCAACTTCTCAACCTCCTCAACTAATTCGCTGCTTGCTCCACCTTCCCTTTCAAGCGCAACACCACTTGCTCATCGCTAAGGCTGGTAATAACGGTCACCTGCTTGGTGAATTCACCAGGGGCCAGGGCATTGTAAGTGGCAGTGATTTCGCCAGTTTTACCAGGAGCAATGGGTTCTTTGGTATAATTAGGTGTAGTACAGCCGCAAGAAGCGTTCACCGAAGTGAAAATCAAAGGCGATTTACTCTTATTTTTTACTTTAAAAATCGCAGTAACTGGTTTGCCCTGAGGGATAGCACCAAAATCGTGTTCGATTTTATCCCAAATCAGTGAGGGCGCTTTCTTTTTGCTTTTCGCAGAAGCTTCAGTTTTTTTCACGGTGGCTTCGGCAGTGTTTTGAGCCGCGAGGGTTCCGAATGTACTCAAGGCCAAGAGGGCAAGGATCAAATATTTCATGGCAAATTTGTTTTTTGTTCCGCTTGTTTGCGGAGTTCGTGATAACTTTTACAAAAGTACTACACCATATTATATAGTGCTGTTAACAGGATTCAAATTACTGTTATTCCAACCCAAATTTGTCTAATAGGTACACCAAAGCAGTCATAGCCGCAGTACCCAGCTCCAATTCACGTTTGTTGACGGCATCAAAAGTATCGATGGCCGTATGGTGGTAATCAAAATAGCGTTGAGAATCGGGCTCAAAACCAAACAAAACTCCTTTTTGAGTACGCAGCGGGCCAATATCTGCCCCTGAACCGCCTTTTTTAAAGTTTAGTCCATAGGCTTCCAGCAAAGGCGACCATTCCATAATTTGTTTGTACTTTTTGTCAAAGGCCCGATTTTCCGATTCGCAGGTAAAACCTCTGGGCGTAAACCCACCTCGGTCAGATTCAATGGCGGCCAGGTGAAACTCCTTGTTGCGGTTGGAAATTTCGGCATAAGTCTGCCCACCTTTTAGCCCATTTTCTTCGTTCATAAACAAAACACAACGAATGGTGCGTTTGGGGCGATAGCCCAGGCGTTTGAGCACTTGTAACACATCCATGGCCTGCACACAACCTGCTCCATCATCGTGTGCCCCCGTACCAACATCCCAGGAGTCGAGGTGGCCACCAATCAGGATGATTTCTTCCGGTTTTTCACTGCCTCGGATTTCGCCAATCACATTGTGTGAGGGTTTCATACCCATCATGTGGCTGGTGTTCCGGATGAATACACGAACGGGTTCATCTTTGAGCAGTCGGCTGAGCAATTCGGCATCGTTGGTACTGATACCCAAGGCTGGAATGGGCGTAATGCCGGGCTCGTAAGAAGTGCTCCCCGTATGCGGTACATCGTCGTGGCGGGTAGTCATCGAACGCACCAAAACGGCCAGTGCACCATACTTGGAGGCCCGGGAAGCACCCAGTCCACGTTGATCTACCGCTCCACCATATGCGGCAAAAGTATTGAGTTGGGTGGGGTCCATCGGGCGATTGAAGAAGACAATTTTCCCGGCGATTTTTTCCCTGCCCAGGCTTTCGAGCTCGTCCAGGCGTTTGACTTCAATGACTTCAGCGCTCAGGCCATTCGGTCCGGTGCCTTCGGAATTGCCCAGCGCCAGCGCTTTGAGGTCAAAACTTCCCATTTTGGAGTGCACTACCCGCACCACTTCTTTTTCCCCCCGTTGCCAGTGGGGCACCATACAAGGTTGAATCCAAACCGAATCCAATCCCATTGTGTCCAACATCTGGCGGGTGTACTCCACCGCGGCGGCAGCCTGGGGTGTGCCACTCAGGCGGGCTCCGATCCGGTTGCACAGGTAGTCCAACCAGGGGTAAGATTTCCCTTGGGTGAGTGCCTTATTGTAAATTTCGCGGATGTAAAATGCATCGGCATCCGATTTTGCATTGGCTTGAGCGTGTAAATCTTGCAGTTGGCATCCGAGTACAAGCAATAACGCAAACAATTTCAGCTTCATGAGTAAGTTGTATTAACGGTACGTTACGTGAATCAAAAAAAAGTTCAAAAAAGGGCAAAAAAAGTTTTTTTCGCTTTTTTGGAAAAAAATTTTCTATTTCTCGAAAAAAGCAAATTTTTATCGCCAAAAAGGGGGTTTCGCTTAGTATAAAATCTAATTGAGCAAAACGAGCTTTGTTTGTAAATTAAACAAAGTATCCTTTTTGGAAAAAAGATTTGATATTTTCAAAAAAAGGCCATATTTTAGCGCTATCAATTAAAAAGAACAAAGAGTTATTGAAAAATTTGTAATTGTACTTTTTACAATAACTTCATTTGTTTTTAAGGGTTTGAAGAAGTTTTTCGAAAAATATAATTTGGTTTTATTTGGTTAGGGCTGAGGTAGTGCTGTGGTAGCGCTGCCTCCTTTTTTTTGCCCCTACCTGAAGGTTGGGGCAAAAAACCCACGACAAAGCCCACTAAAGTCATGGGCTCTTTTTTTGGGTGGCCTCCCACGGATAAATCCGTGGGTTGGCGATGTATCTTGAGGGGATGGAAGTCTAAGATTTGCCCGACGTAGGGCAACCACTTAGGGTTCCCCCAACACACCCACACCTTCACACTTTCACACCCACACCCTTTCTTCACGGTCTTGCCTTTTTAGCTTTTGCCTTCTGCATCGGATTTGGACCTTCCTCAAATTTATGGGCTTTGAACACCTGGAAGCGGGTTGGCACCTGTTTGACTGGCCAGTTGTTATTGCTTTCGTCGATGTCGGCGGTTTCGCGATAAGGATCGAGGCGCACAGCTTTCACCATCTTGTCCTTGACGAAGACTTTTTTGAACTGGTTTTCGTTTTTGCGCCAAATTTCGGCGGGAATGCGGTCTACTTGGGTACTTCCATCCGCAAAAGTCCATTCCAGAATGATCGGCATCACCAGGCCACCCTTGTTGCTGAACTGTAACTCGTAATAGTGTTTATCACCAAAACGTTTGGTTTTTTCGTCCTTGCTGTACGTTTGATCGTAGAGCGATACTTTGGTTTCTGCAATGGAGTCCGCAGTAGCCCAGGGCTGATAGGTGGTATAAAAATCCTTCAGGGTGGTATCCCGTTCGATCAAAGGCACTTTGCCTGCTTCTTTGTTGCGCAGCTTATTGATGTCATAAAAGGGTTTTTCAAGCTTATTTTTTGCGACAAATTCCTCCTTTTCAGGATTGCCGTCCAAATCCACTCGGTAGTACTTGATGCTGTCCAGGGAAATATCTACTACATCGGTGGTAAAAAACCAGCCGCGCCAAAACCAGTCCAAATCTACCCCACTGGCGTCTTCCATGGTGCGGAAAAAGTCGGCTGGAGTGGGGTGTTTAAATGCCCAGCGGCGGCAGTACTCTTTAAAGGCATAATCGAACAATTCCCGGCCCATTACCGTTTCGCGCAGGATATTGAGCGCGGTGGCGGGTTTGCGATAAGCATTGGCAAAAAAGTCGATGATGTTGTCGCTGTTGGTCATGATGGGCTCCAGCTGGTCTTTGGGTAGCTTCATGTAATCCACAATCTGGTGCGCCGGGCCAAACCAGGGTTTGTAGTCGTTGTCCATTTCCCGCTCAGCCACAAATTGTACGAAGCTGTTGAATCCTTCATCAAACCAGCTCCATTGCCGCTCATCGCTGTTTATGATCATCGGGAAATAGTTGTGACCTACTTCGTGAATGATGGTAGAGACCGCGTCAATCTTGGTCGATTCGGAATAGGTACCATCTGGTTCGGCTCTACCCGGATTGAAACAGATCATCGGATACTCCATACCGTTGGCTGCCTCCACCGAAATGGCCGTAGGATAAGGGAAGGGAATGGTGTATTTGGAATAGGTATTAATGGTGTGTTGAATGGCCTTGGTGGAATACTTTCGGTAGATTGGGTAAGCCTCCTTGGCGTAATAACTCATACACATCACCTTTTTGCCTTCTTCGGTAGTATTGGCAAGGGCATCCCAGACAAATTTACGGCTGGCACCCCAGGCAAAATCGCGCACATTATTGGCTTTGTAAATCCAGGTTTTGAGCTCGCTGGCGCGTTTGGCTTTTTCCGTTTTTTTGGCCTCTTCAAGCGTGACAATTTCGATGGGCTCTTTGGATTGTTGGGCTTGTTGCCAGCGCGTGTATTGGGCCGGGCTGAGTAGGGTGGAGTAATTGAGGCATTCCCCTGTTGCGGCAACTACATAATCAGTAGGCAGCGTCATTTTAACCACAAAATTGCCGAAGGTCAGCGCAAATTCAGCACGCCCAGTGAATTGTTTGTTTTGCCAACCAGCAAAATCACTGTAGGCACAGAGCCGGGGATACCATTGGGTGATGGTAAAAATGTAATTGTCCTCCTCAGGGAAATATTCATAGCCGCCACGGGCTAAATTGGTTGCACTATTGCTCGCAATATCGTCCAGACTGATGCGATCCACCAGATAATAATGCCACTTGACGCCGAAAGCGAAGGAGCTGCCCGGTTTGAGCGGTTCAGGTAGCTCGATGCGCATCATGGTTTGGTTGATGCTGTATTTGAGTGCCTTACCATTGGCATCGACCACTTCTTCGATTTTGCAACCAAATTTTTCCTTGCCCTTGGCCGGTTCCAAACCCTGCATCTCATTTTCGCTCATCGCAGCATTGATGTTGGTTGGGTCAAAAACCTGATTGGGGTTATCTGCGGCGTGTTGGTTCTCGTCGAGTTGGAGCCAGAGGTAGCGCAGAGGCTGGGGGGATTGGTTGAAATAAGTAATCTTTTCACTACCATTGAGGCGCAGGTTGTTCACATCCAGCGTACACTCGATATCGTAATCACAGCGCTGCTGCCAGTACTGCGGCCCTGGTGCACCGTCGATGTTGCGGTAATTGTTGGGATCGGGAAGCAGATCGGTGATTTGTTCAAATTTGTTCCCGTGGTTAGAAACAGGTTGGGCAAAAAGCCCCAGGCTAAATAATAAAAGGCTAAGGCTGATCCAGCTGCGCTGGATGGAGGGCGGATGAATCATAAACAATGGTTTTAAATGGGAAAAGCTAGACTCGCTGTTCAAGCAGTTCTGTAAAGTTCAATAATTTCTGGACTTTTTAGGGCAAAAATTGGTCAATAATTATGGTGTAAAATTAAAAAGGCCCGCTAGAGCAATTCTTCTAGCGGGCTACTAAGCCGTTTTACCTCATCTTACTTCATCCAAAATGGAATCAGGTTGATCCCGATCACAAAAGGATGTGTTTGGGGCTATTTGCTCCGTTCCATGATGAGGAGATTTTTTTAATTATTTTTTCCATCCAATCGAAACAAATCAAAAAAGTACGGCGTTTAAATTTCAATACTTTCAAAATTTATTGAAAAACATGAACCCTTCTTTTACCATTCCCGACGCAAGTGCATTGGCCAGTCATTGGCAAAACCAACAAATCCAAACTTTTGCTTATCCTGAAGTAGGCAGTAGTGCCGTTGATTCTCCTGAAGGATATGACCATGACCACGAAGAAACCCTCCTAGGTTTTGGAGATGGGGTATTTCGGGCGGCAGCTCAGGCCTTGCGCGAATGGGCCATGTTCCCACCAAGCTGGACGCAAATTTATCCGAGCAATGCTCCAATTGAAACGGGTAGTGTGGTACTGGTTTTGTTCAGGTTATTTGGATTGTGGTGGTGGCGCAACAGCTCCCGGATTGTTTACCTCATCGATGAACCTGCCCGTTTTGGCTTCGCTTATGGGACTTTACCGGCGCACATCGAGAGGGGCGAGGAGATTTTTTGGGTTGAGCTGAGGGATGATGGCAGCGTGTGGTATTCCATTAAGGCTTTTTCCAAACCCAACCGCTGGTATGTGTGGCTGGCCTATCCCCTGGCGCGAGCCTACCAGCGGAAGTTTCGGCGCGATTCCTTTGCGGCGATGGAAAGGAAAGTGAAAAGTGAAAAGTGAAAAGTGAAAAGTGAAAAGTGAAAAGTATGACAAATGAATTAAAATATAGAGAGCTGATTTCCGGGGCCCTGGGCGTGGGACTGTATTGGGTGTGGAGGGGTAGCGTGCAGCCTTTGGAAAAGGATTGGGTAGAATTGTTGGTCTTGTTGGGGGCGATGATATTAGTGCCTATGGCCATGCGGCAGTCGGGTGGCGTGAAGACGAACGCTGAGCGTTTCGGGGTAATTTTGTCAACTTGGGCCTTGTTGTTGGCTTATTTACAAGAACCAGGTATTCCGGCGGCATTATTGGCCCTACCCTGGATGTTGGTTTCAATTTGGTTGTTGGGTAATGCCCTTCAAAAGCTGTTGTTGTCACTGTCACCAATGACGCTGGCTGATAAGGTTCAATTTGCAGCGTACCTATATTTTCCAATTGGCCCACTGGCGGCATTCAGCGACCGTTTGGGTTGGGCACCGCTGGATTTTAGTCCAATCATCATTTTGCTCACTGCTGCGCACTTTCATTATGCTGGTTTTTTGTTGCCTTGGATTTTGGCGAATCTGCTGCGCCAAAAGGAGCCTTCCAGCTGGCAACGCTGGGTGGCCTGGGCCGTATTGCTGGGCATACCGGCGGTAGCAGTGGGGATTACTTCTGCACAATTTGGGGCTGATCCCTGGTTAGAGACTTTTGCAGCTACTTTAATGGCCTTGGGTGGCCTTGGTGTCGCCTTTTGGCACGCAGGACTGGCGTTGGAAGCTGGTCAGGCTTTATCCCGTAGATTAGTTAAGCTTGGACTATTTTTATGTCTGGGTACAGGAATGATCCTCGCACTTTTGTATGGTTGGCGCAACTATTTTCCCCTTCCGTTTTTATCCATTCCCTGGATGTATGCCTTGCACGGCACCTTGAATACCTTGGGTGTCGGGGTGTTTGGGATTCTGGTGTGGAATAAAACTTTACTAAACAACCACTAACTTTCAAGTATAACGAAAAATCCCGTTTAGGCTGTACTCCCTACGAGCCACTTCGTGGTGCGCTCGTCGATCCCGCTCGCCTAAGCGAGCATTAGGGGATCGCCGAGCGCCCACGTAGTGGTCGGTAAAATCTCAGGCGTACCGAAAAATCCAATCTAAATTTCTACATGCTTGACCTTTCCCAAAGTCTGAAACTTTGGGAAATGGGCTTCAGGCCTGAAGGTAGCGCACCATTTGAAAAACTGTCTAAATTTCTGATTTTCTGCTTAGCAATTTCCCCCGCCCAACCATAACCTTTCCTCTACTCTTTCCGTATATCCTAAAAAAGCCCTCTTTCCTCGTTTTTCCTCCCTTTTTTATCGAAAAAAATCGAACTTAGTTTGATTTTGAAACTAAGTCTTTGTATATTTGAATCATTGAAGGTTAGTTTAGAATCAAAACTAAGTATATGTCACCACAGGAACTCATCGACAAAATCAACAACGCCAGTCACTTGGGCGAAGTACTGGAGTTGAACGACTGGAAAAAACAATACGGAGAAATGGCCCGTTTGTTGCATCCAGACCTGTGCACTATCCCCGGATCGGCCGATGCTTTTGCCCGTTTGAATGCCTTAAAAGAAGGCTGGGAAAAAGGGTACCGCTTTAGTGATGATG
This sequence comes from Chitinophagales bacterium, assembly GCA_013298445.1. Taxonomy (GTDB): domain Bacteria; phylum Bacteroidota; class Bacteroidia; order Chitinophagales; family Saprospiraceae; genus Haliscomenobacter. The sequence continues at coordinate 13,914 of JAAFHQ010000050.1, forward strand.
CGGGCGCAGTACGGGCTCAGAACACCACTATTACTTTTGTAGGCGACCCAAAATTGTTGTTGCAGTCATACCGCAATTACGGCTACCTCAAAAGTTTGCGCCACCCCGCCGCCCAACATTTTCACAGATACCTGCCCGAGTCCATGGCACTGGATGGCGAAGTCCTGACGCTTCAACTCCGCCACCGTGCTGCACCACTGACAGGACTGACTTTGCCACAAGGACACGCCAACTGGATTTTGTCCCGCCTCTTGGAGTTTAATACCTGGCTCGCCCAGGAAGGTTGGACGCACTGTGGCATCAACCCCGAAAGTGTATTGGTGGTACCTGAAACCCATGGCATTATTCTGAGTTCTTTTTATCACCTCACTCCATTGGAAGGAGCGGTAAAAACGATCTCCGCCAAGTACAAACACTGGTATCCCAATGCCCTGTTCGTGGACAAAAAAGCAGTGCCGATGATCGATCTGGAACTGAGCAAACGAACCATTGCCACAATTCTCGGCGACCCCTCCGGGATGGGCATCAAACTACAAAAGACGCACAACCCCGCGATGATTGACTTTTTACTTACCGTACATACTGATGCATTTGAATGCTA
>JAAFHQ010000510.1 GCA_013298445.1 Chitinophagales bacterium
CCTTCCGCATCGCGGCCCGATTTGATACAAATGCCATCGTCGCCAGTATCGAAAGAACAGCCTTCCACCAGGCCATTGCGGCAGGATTCCAGGTCGAGGGCGTCGTTGTTTTGGCCGTACCAGGGATTGCGTACGGTCACATTGCGCAGGGTGATGTGGTCGCAAAGCAAGGGGTGAATGGTCCAGGCGGGAGAGTTTTGGAAAGTGATGCCTTCCAGCAGTACTTGAGTGCACCGGGAAAGCGAAACCATGTTGGGGCGCAGGAAATCCTTGAACTCATTACAATTGTTCAGGTTAAAACCAGCAGAAAGAATACCCGGTTTTTGAATTTTCACCCCATTTAGGGAATTTTGCGAGGGGTACCAGGTGCGTTTTTCTTCATCCAAGACCCCACCCGAAGCCACGAGTTTTTTCCACTGCGCCTCGGTGAGCTTTTCTTTTTTGACCTGCCTCCAGACTTGTCCGGCACCATCCACCATGCCCTGGCCAGTAACGGCAATGTTTTGGGCATCCACTGCCGAAATCGGGGCTTGACAACGGATGGCGTCTTGCCCTTCCCAGGTGGTTTTTACCAAAGGATAATCTTCCCGCTTGTTGCTAAATTGTAATAAAGCACCCTTTTCGATGTGCAAATTCACATTGCTTTTGAGCACAATGGGGCCGGTAAGCCAAAATCCATTGGGGATGAGCACTACCCCACCCCCGGCTTCGTTGGCCAGGGTGATCGCTTGATTGATGGCGCCAGTGTTGAGGCTGATGCCGTCAGATTTTGCCCCGTACCGAAGAATATTAAAGGTGTCCTTGCGGAAAACGGCTGGGGCAATTTTGGGCAATTCATATTCAAATTTGTCGGCAAAACGGGTGGTTTTGAGCAAACCCAGCAGTGGATTGCCCATTTCCTTGATGCCCGCAGCAGCCAGGCTGGCCATCACACTGGCACCGTATTGCGAAAAATGGGTATCGTCAATTTTGCCCTCTGGAAACTTGGGATACATTTTCCCGGGAAGATGCATGAACAAACTTTTGGAGCCTTCAACCCCCATTTTTTCAATCACCAGGCGGCTTTGCGCATGCATATCAATCAGTGGAACCCCTAAGGCTTTGGCTACTTCCCGTACCACCTGGGGGTATTCACCATGGGTGTCTACGAATTGGCCTTTTTCGTCAAATTTGCGGCGCATGACGGGAGTGAGCAAAATGGGCTTACCTCCTTTGGCCCTGGCTTCTGCTACGTAGCGAGTCAGGTTTTTGCGGTAATCGGTTTGGGGGGCGGCATAACGGGTGGTGTCGGTGTTTTTTTGGTCGTTGTGTCCAAATTGAATCAACACCCAGTCGCCAGGGCGCATTTGTTCGAGCACTTTTCCCCAACGGCCTTCGGTACGGAAGCTTTTGGTACTGCGGCCATTGACGGCGTGGTTTTGTACTTCTACGGCTTCTGAGAAGTATTGAGACAGCACCATCCCCCAGCCCGTTTCGGGTGCATCAGCGGGTAGTTTATTGGCCATGGTGGAGTCGCCGATGAGGAAAATACGGATTTTGTCTTCGCCGGAATGGAAGGCGAGGAAGGAGAGGCAGAGAAAAAGGAGGAGGATATTTTTCATGGTGTAAGACTTTTTAAGGCGTTATAAGTGATGAATGATGAGTGATGAATTGGTCACTAATCATTCATTACTCATCACTTATCATTCATGTTTCACTTTCCACTTCGGGTAGTCGATTTCAATCAACTTCGCAGGCCAGGTACCGTAATACGCATACCCCGTCCTACGCTCATTTTCAATCTCCGCCAAAGTGGCCTTGGGTTGACTATCACGGCCTACGAAGAAGGGCTGGTTGGTTTTTAAATCATAAAAACGCGCCCAGAGCTGCGAATTGGGATCGGCCACCACTACGAGGTCTTTACCTTTGGGCTGATTGGGATCCGCGATGTCTTGTAATTTGAGGCCTTTGATTCTGACTGCATCCAGCCAGGCTACTCCTGCATGAATGGCTTTTTTCACCGCATCCGAAGGTTCTTCAATGGCCATCAAAAAGCGCAGGATACCCACACTTTCATTGCCGCTGAGAGAGGGCAGTTCAAATGCACGAGCTTTGGCTGGTTGCAGGGTTTTGCTGTCGTGCTGGGCGCACCACACCGTCAAAGTAGTTCCCTGATAAAATTGAGTTTTCAGGATGCACTCGATGCCTTTTTCTACTGCTTTTTGTGCCTCGACACCCAAGGTTTTTTGCAAAGTTTCAAAGTGTTGTTGACCAATAGCTGTGTATTTCATCACCCAAAGTACATCGATCATGGCCTGATCATTGTAAGTGATGTGCTTGTGGTAGCCGCTGGAATCGGGGTAAAATTGGGGCCAGCCGCCAGCCTTGTTTTGGGCCTGGAGCAGGTAACGCACGCCATTTTCGGCAGCTTTCAGGTAAGCAGGGTTTTTCGTTTTGTCGTGCGCTTCCATCAGGTGTTTGATCTCACGAGTTGTAGCCTGATCATCGATGGTAGCATCGAGTTTGTTCTTTTCGCTGAGGTACTTGGTTTTTTCGCTTTCGCTGAGGGCCTTGTTGTAGTTGATGGCATTCCCGCCGGGTTGGGGCCAGCCGCCGTTGCTACGTTGAATGAGCAGCATTTTTTCGGCAATAGAGTCCTGGACTACGGTTACAGGTTTGGGTGGGGAGAGTTGCAGCTGCACCTGGCAGCCACTCGTCAGTACGACGAATGGCGACCACAGGAGAACCATCAAAATGCTTATTTTTTTTATGCCCATTGTGTGGTAGTGGAAAAATGAATTGAGTAGGTAAAATTGGGATAAGGAGACGCACGGCCGTGCGTCTCTACGGTGCGCTGCCCGATGTTGTACTTTGACTCAAATGAATCAACGCAATACGTCAACGGGTTGTGGGTCCATATCCGTGTATTCCTGGTTTTCGCCAGCCATACCCCAAATGAAGGAATAACTGCTTGTGCCTGAACCCGCGTGGATTGACCAGGGTGGTGAAATGATGGCCTGGTGATTGGCTACCCATAGGTGCCGGGTTTCCTGTGGCTCGCCCATCAGGTGCAATACCCTTTGGCTGTCGGGGACATTGAAGTAAAAGTAGGCCTCCATGCGGCGATCGTGAACGTGAGGAGGCATGGTGTTCCAAACACTGCCCGGAGCCAATACCGTCAAGCCCATCACCAACTGGCAACTGCGGATGCCTTCCAGATAAATGTACTTGTAAATGGTGCGCTTGTTGGCCGTTTCCATAGCTCCCATCTCCACGGGTGAAGCTTCCTCCTTGAGCAAACGTCGGGTAGGATAATTTTGGTGGGCAGGAGAAGACAAGAGGTAGTAATGGGCCGGGGTGTTGGGGTCTACACTTTCAAACAAGACCTGTTCATTGCCTTTACCCACATAGAGACAAGCCATGAACGGCAAATCGTAAACCTCAGCGCCCACTTTGACCCGACCATCGCCACCTACGTTGATGATGCCCAATTCTCTTCTTTCCAAAAAATAGTTGCTGCGCAAAATGGGATAAGTAGGGAGTGCCAAAGCACTAGTCGTTGGGGTGGCACCGCCGATGATGACCCGATCGTAATGCGAATACACCAAATTGATTTCGCCGGGCACGCAGACTTTTTCAATCAAAAAATGCTCGCGCAAGGCCTGACTGTTCAGGCTTGCAGTTTCTTTGGGGCCGATTGCGGTACGGATTTGCATATTTTTTAAGTTGAGGAGTTGAGGAAAGTTGAGAAGGTTGAGGAAAGTTGAGGAAGGTTGAGGCTGCCGCGAGCGACTTGGACGCGATCTTGTCTAAGTCTCTGCGGTAGCCACACCCACACTATCACACCCACACCCACACCCTATCTTCCCATCCAACCGCCATCGACGGTCAAAATGGTGCCATTTACATAACTGGAAGCCTCGGAAGCCAAAAAGACGACCGGGCCTTTAAAGTCTGCGGGTTCGCCCCAGCGGCCAGCCGGGATGCGATCCAGGATGGTTTTGCTGCGTACGGGGTCGTTGCGCAGGGCTTCGGTATTGTCGGTGGCAATGTAGCCGGGGGCGATACCGTTGACGTTGACCCCTTGGCCCGCCCATTCGTTGGCCAGAGCTTTGATCAAACTGGCAATGGCGCCTTTACTGGCCGCATAGCCGGGTACGTTAATACCACCCTGAAAAGACAACAAAGAGGCGGTGAAGATGATTTTTCCACTGCCCCGTGCCACCATTTCCTTCCCGATTTCGCGGGCAAGTACAAATTGGGAATTGAGGTTGATTTCGATAACGCGGTCCCAATATTCATCCGGGTGTTCGGCAGCGGGCTTGCGTAGGATGGTGCCCGCATTGTTGATCAGGATGTCGATGACGGGGAAATCCTGCTTTACTTTATTGATGAAGGTATACAGGCTGTCTCTTTGGCTGAAATCGGCCTGATAAGGGTAAAACTTGCGCCCTAAGGATTGCACATAATCGCCAATTTCACTGCCATTCAAATCCAGACTGGAAGATACCCCAATAATGTCTGCTCCGGCCTCGGCCAGCCCTTCGGCCATGCCCCGACCAATGCCACGATTGCAACCTGTGACGAGCGCCAACTTTCCATCCAGCCTAAATCCATGCTCAATGTTCATCATACAATAAATTAAAAATTGAAATTTTATTTTGGTAAAACTAAGGATAACCATACGAAGCTATGCGGAATATTGGCGATGTTTTAATTCATTTGGCTAATTTTCTACGCAAACGTTATCGGGAACGTTTGCATGAACAACTTTTTTTAAAATACTTTAGGGTAAATCTTGAGTCCTTGCGTCTTTATGCCATATCTTGTATGTTGCATAGCCGACTAAAAAATATCTTTTGGAACCAGTAACGATTAAAGACATTGCCAAGGCACTGAAGTTGTCTACCTCTACGGTCTCCCGAGCCCTGCGGGATAGTTATGAGATCAATGCTGAGACCAAACGTATGGTGCAGGAATATGCCA
>JAAFHQ010000511.1 GCA_013298445.1 Chitinophagales bacterium
AGTTTCCAGCCCAGTTTTTTAACCAATGGAATCCAATCCAGGATTGCGCCTTCAAAATGATGTTGCCAATGCGCCTGCAAAAAAGAGCGATCCGTGGAGTAATCATAATAGGGCAAAAGCAAAAAGCTGTTCATGTAGCGCTCCTGATCGCCCAGGATGGTTTGATTGCCATTAAAGTGCATGAAGTCCATAAATTCCAGCTCCCGACGTTGCAGAAAAGTACCAGCCTGAACCCTGAATTGTGAAAAGCCCCAGGCTCCCAAAGGAAGTTCATCTTCTTCAATGGCTACACTGAGCAATTGATAGTTTACATCTCCTGCCCCCAGCCGATAATTGAGGAAAAACTCGGGCGATTTGTTGTCAGCAGCATATTTGCGCCCGGGATACACGTAGTATTTCTGGCCAGGGCGAAAGCTGAAATTCAGGTCCAAAGTCAGTGCCCGGCTTTGATCAAAACTACGCGGTGCCGCAGCAGGTTGATTGGGGGTAAAAGCACGGCGGTTGGGGTCGTCGCGTTGGTACCAGCTTTGGTCTGTCGTATTTTCCAGGCTACTTCGATTGGCCCATTCCAGGGCGGTATTCATTCGAATGCCATTGGTGAGTTCACGGCTAAAACCCAATCTTGCCGAAACCTTATCGTATAGTTTCATGTAATTGTGGCGCGCCAGTAGAGAATAGACCGAATTGACAATCGGCGTAATTGGTTCTCCAGCATTGAATTGTGCGACCCTACGCCCGCCACTGAGCGAAATCTGGGTGCGCCGATTACCTTCCAATTGCCGCAAATAACTCCCCCAAACCCGCAGCTCTTTTTCTGAAAATCCATAACTCAATTCTCCATTCAAGCGGTACCACTTCATGTCGTATTCGTCGTAATTTTTGTTGTACCCAAGTTTGAGCGCGGCATTGTAACCTTGTACGGTATTGTACTGAATGGTTCCGATGGGAGAACCCACACTGAAATACTCGCGATAAAACGAGCGGTTGTAGTTGTAGCCCGTCAGGAGTTTCATCACTGTAAACTTGTTGTTTTTCCTGTCGATGGAATCTTTATAGGGTTTGGATTTCCAGATGGTCTGAAGACTATCCTTTTTGACGTAGTCGCGCGATTCCTCGGCGGTGAGTGGAATAGGTCGAAGGGTATCCCAAAATGCCTGAGATTGATCGTTGGCCCCCTCTTTGACGATGAACACTTCTTTGCCAAAAAACTTTTTATCCAAAGCCGGTTTGATGTTATAGTTGCTCAAAACTGAGGTAAAACTACCCACCAGTTTAAAACCTAGAGCCCCCGCTTTAAAACGAATATTGATCGAAAAGGTCCGCCATACATCTTCTACATTGGGTACCGGAAAAAAGAGTTGTTTGATCCAAAGGGAATCCAGTCCGGGCTGTTTGATGGCTGATTGCAGCAACATAAAATCCACCGACTGTACCGCCCAATCCTGGTCTACAATGTAAATGTAACCGCGATAAACGGGGTCTTCGCTGCGTTTGGGTATGACCTGAATTTTATTGATCACCTGGCCCTGATCATCTTTGATGGTGCCGATGAGTTTGTACTTGTAGTAAAAAAAGGCGTTGTCGGCAATGGGAGAAACAATGCGGCGGCCCAAATTGGAATAAGGGTCGTAGGGGCTGAAATCCATGTCCTGCGCCCGGTTGAAGCCAAAACCCTGGTCGTTGCCCGCTACTTTGGAATAAATCATCTCCTCGCGGTACTGGTCAGGTTGCCGGAAAAACAAGGTTGAGCGTGACTCTGAAAGATAAATGATGCCTTTACCTGTACTATCCAAAACGCCCCCCATCGTGCCAATTTCCCGGCCCATGATCTTTTTTGGCGTTTGGGCAAAACCAATGTTGCCCTTTACATAAGCGTCGCAGCGGTATTCTTCAACCTGATCGCGGTAAAACTCTCGCTTCTTGATGGCAGCCCTAATGATGGGATAGGCCGGGTCTTCGGCGTTTGAGCGCACCACAAATTCGCTGAGCTCTATTGCTGCTTCCTTGAGTGATACGTCGAGTTTTTGTGGCTCGCGGGTCATGGTCACCCGAATCGTTTTGGGCTCGTAACCAATGTATTGAAAGATCACATCATAAGTTCCAGGCACCAGGCTGAGGCTGTATTCGCCATTGACATTACTGGTGGTTCCATTGGTGCTGCCTTTGATGTATATACTCGCAAAAGGCAAAGGGCTGTCTTCAGTATCGGTCAACTTGCCCGACAACTGAGCAAACAATCCACTACAAGCAAGGGTAAACAGGAGGAAGAGGGTAAATTTCTGCATATGCAAGGCGATTTTTCTAATGGAACCCCAAAAAAGAAAAAAGGATGGTTTAAGACAAACACTTTAAGATAGGCTTAACTTTCTGCTCGACGAAAAGCTTGGGGCGATAAAAAAATAAGTGATCATTTTGCCAGAGGATTAGATAAGGAAACGTTTCATTTCAAGTGTCTGATCTAATCCTCTGGCTCAGGAAAAATGAGCACTTATTTTTGCCCCACTGCTTTGTGTAAAAAATACACATTGTGTCTTGCCTGCTTGTATTTTTTTTTCGACCTTTCCTTTTTCAACCCTGCAAAATCCTGAATCATGCTGCATCGTCGACAATTCATCAAAAGTACAAGCTGGGCTACAGCTTTCGCACTGAGTCCATTTGCCCAAAACTTAATGGACGATATGACTAAAAAGAAGAAAAACCTGGGGGTGCAATTGTTCTCCATCCCTCAAATGGTGGACAAAGACCTGAAAGGCACCTTGCAATTGCTGAGCGAAATTGGCTACAAAGAAGTGGAATTCTTTGGCCCCTACCCTTTCAGCGCACCAGAAACCATTGAAGGCTGGAAAGGTCTCGCCGCCCAATTGGGCATCAAACGCAATGCCTTTTATGGCTACAGCATCCCTGAAATCAAAACCATGTTGAGCGATTTTAAGCTCAAAACGCCCTCCATGCACCTGGATCTGATCACTTTCCGCAAAAACCTTAAAGCAACCCTGGATGCGGTTGCTCCGCTTGGCGTAAAATACCTGGCATTACCTGCCCTTAGTGACATCAATGATCGCCGTACTTTGGATCATTACAAACGCCTGACGGAGGAATTTAATGGTTTTGGCCAACAGATGGCAACCTATGGCATGGCTTTCGTGTACCACAACCACGGTTTTGAACACGCCAAAATGGACGGAGTGGTCCCCATGGACTACCTCCTGCAAAATACCGACAGCAAAAATGTCAAGTTTGAACTCGATATCTTTTGGATGAGTGCGGCTGGCGCCGATCCAGTAGATTACCTGAACCGTTACCCGGGCCGTTTTAAATTGATGCACATCAAAGATGCTGCTGAAAAAGTGCGCTTTAGCGGCGACGGAGGGACTCCAGATCAGTGGATGGCGGTGTTCTCTAAAATGGCTGATCCGGGCACGGGAGTATTTGACATTCCAAAGATGCTCCAGGCTGGGCAAAAATCCGGGGTAGAGCATTTTTACCTGGAAAGAGATTTGACGCCTACACCGGAGGCGACTTTGAAGAATTCATTTGCGAATTTGAGCAAAATGAACTTCTAAAAACACTCCTAAGGTGTTCTAAGGTGCCTAAGGTGGTTCAAATTATACATTGTTTATTTTGAACCACCTTAGGCACCTTAGAACACCTTAGGGCTGATTTGCTTAACTACTGGTGTAAAATCACTCGATTTTTAAACTCTTCACCTCCCCAGTTGGCGTCACCAAAATGAACTCCTTCTTCACTTCAGTCTTTACCTTCGGCTTAGCCTCCGGCATTTTAAACCTTACCGCAAGGTTGTACGAAAACTGCACCGCTGGCTCCAATATTTCTGGATTGATCACAATGTCATAATCATTTGCCGCTACAGCGTTGTAAAAGCGCAGCGTAGGTTTATCCGCAGGTTGAACCACCGAGTTGTTTTTTTCTGAAGCATCCAATGACTGGGTACTAAAGGCCTGGTAACTCTCATAACGATTCGTGGGGTAAGCCACCCAGGCGTTTTCTGCGGTGATGGTGTAGGCCGAATCCAGTTTAATCCCCATTTTAGCGTAGGAATCCTTAATGTTTTCGAGGTACTCAAAAGAGAGAGAGCGTAATTCCTGATACACTTTCTGCTGGTCTTTGATGAAATAATCTACTTTCACGATATCGTAAATCTCCTGCTTGGCCGCTGCCGTCACAATCTGATCCAAAATCGTAGGTTTGGTGTAACGAATGTGGATGTTTTTTTGCAATTCAAAACCTTTGGGGATCTCAGTAAGGGTCTTTTTGGAAAAAATCTTTTTGCTCACATCGTACTCGTACTTGGGCAAAAAGTTGACCATGTCGACGTAGACATCCGTTTCCGGGATGCCCAGGCCCTTGAGGTCATTCAGGAAGTTATTCAAACGATTGTTGAGTAAGGTGTTGGTTTCATCTGCTGTTCTGGCTACTTGTAACATGGTGAATACAGCTGTGTAAGAGCTGGCCCGCTGGTTGGACATGGTATTGATGGTGATTTCAATGCTGTTGTCGTCCTGCAATTTGGCGCTGCGGGGAATGGAGCGGTACTGGGCATTCAAATTGGCATTCGACTGGATTTGCTGGTATTCATTGCTTTGCTTTTTTTGTTCAGCGTAGTTGCCCATCACCTGAGCCTGAAGGGAAGTAAAAAAGCCAATTCCAATGGTTAAAAGGATAAGGTGTTTTCTCATGACTGGATTATTTTTAATCAATTAACCAGATGGTAACGTATGTACAGTTCCATTAATTATCCTCCAGAGTTCTATTAATCTTTTGGTATAAAAAATATTTTTAGCGAAAATTCGCTAAAAATTCCCATCAATACTTTACAAATTCAAAACTTGCGCTTATTTTTGTAGCGAATTTTCGCTAATTCTTTCATTGAACGAACAAACACAATATACTTATGGAAGCTGTGATGAGCAAAACCGCGCTTCAGGGAGGTGAATT
>JAAFHQ010000512.1 GCA_013298445.1 Chitinophagales bacterium
AACTCTGGGTAAATTCCACCCATGGCCAAATAACATTGTGCTATCGAATTTTTATCATTTAGTTTTTCTACAATGTTTAGTGCGTTACGATAATAGGCTAATGCATTAGTGTAGTTTTTTTGAACGCCCAGAAAGTAAGCCAGATCCATGTAGCATTCGGCTATTTTGGGTTTATCCTGAAGTAATTCGTATTCTTTTAATTGGACATAGATGTATTTCATTGCTTCTGGTACGTTGCCTATAGCATCGTAAAGCCTGGTTACAAGTTCAGCAAAAGCTGCAACATCCCTCCGTGAGGCTATTTTCTGACTATGATCCATGCCTTTTTTGTAATACTCAATGGCTTTGTCAGTTTTTTTCGGAATGGAGTATTCATACATATTTCCAATGGCATAAAAATAACGCAATTGGCCCCGTACAAATCCGATTTTTTGGGCGAGGTCTAAACCTTTTTTAAAGTATTCCAGGGCGCTATCCCGATCCTTTTTATCGTTGTATAAAGTAGCGATTAGATAGATCGTATTTACTTTGTTGGAGTCTTCTGCCAGGCTGGATATATTTTTTTTGTAAATCTCAATAGCGTCAGGTGCTTCAATTTTTAAAAAATCATTCGCCTCTGTGTGTACAATTTCGGCCTTGTATAGGGTGTCCACACGGTAGCGGCTCATGGCTCCTCGTCTTAAATCAATCTTTTCGGCATCGAAGTCATTTTTATATACCGTTTTCCGTTCGCCATTTTTTGTTTCGATATCCAATTGCATATGGTCATAAAAAAAACTACCCTGTCCAAAAGCCATTACTCCCAAAGTGATTCGAGTGGCAGCGGAGTCAATGGTGCCTTCGATGGAATAGGTTTTCCATTGTCGATCACGAATGGGGTTCTCTTGCATATCTTCATGAAAAGCCACTCCGGTTGGCTTATCAATCCGCAGAAAAAGACGTGCATTGGCATTGGTATCCTTTGAATCCATATGCACTGCTGCAGAAAACTTGAATTTGCAACCCTCATAACCTTTCGTGGGAACAGTTGAAAAATAGAATGCAGCCTGGTTTTGCGCAGTGATTGCCCAAACAGAGGCCAGTATCAGAAATAAGGTATACAAATATTTCATAAGCAAGCGATTAGTACATTTTAAAACTAAAGAGGCTGTACAAACTGGTTCACTGGACAAGGGGTAGGTGAATCGTAAAAATTGCTCCTTGCTCGGGTATATTTTCCACTTTCAGCTCGCCACCATGCCCTTTGGTGACAATGTCGTAGGCCAAACTAAGTCCCAGCCCCGTGCCTTGCCCAGTAGGTTTAGTGGTGAAAAAGGGCTGGAAGATCTTTTCGCGGATGGCTTCAGGAATGCCGTTGCCATTGTCTTGGACACTGATTATGATTTGATTGTATGTTTTTTGGGTGGAAATGGTGACGGTGGGGTGGTATGGGGATTGTTGTAGAGACGTTGCATGCAACGTCTCTACAGTACGTTGTTGCACCGTGCTTCGACTGCGCTCAGCAACCGCATAAAATGCATTGTTGATCAAATTCAACAGCACCCGCCCAATGTCCTGTGAAATAACAGAAACCTTGGGTAGATCAGGCTCAAAATGTGTCTCCATCGTAGCGTTGAAACTACTGTCTTTTGCGCGCAAGCCGTGGTAAGCGAGGCGCAGGTATTCATCCGCCAGGGCATTAAGGTCGGTAGGTTCTTTTACACCTGTACTTGCTCTCGAGTGCTCTAGCATCCCTTTGACGATGGAAGAGGCGCGTTGGCCGTGGTGGTTGATTTTTTCCAGGTTTATTTTTAAATCAGTAGCAATGGCGATGGCCTCGGTCGTATCCCCTTTTTCCAGTTCTTCGTGCATCTCGTCCAGCATCTCCGCGCTGACTTCGGCAAAGTTGTTGACGAAATTGAGGGGGTTCTGGATTTCGTGGGCAATGCCTGCGGTGAGTTCACCGAGGGAGGCGAGTTTTTCGGATTGGATGAGTTGGGATTGGGAGGCTTTCAAGTCAGCCGTGCGTTCGGCCACCTGGCGTTCGAGGGTTTCGTTTTGGGTGGCGAGGAGGAGTTGTTTTTCGGCAGAGAGGGTTTCGACTTCTGATAACTTTTGATTCAATTCTTGATTCGTATAAGCAGAATCAATGCCTAAATAAATTGACAAAGCGATAGGGAATGCGACTACCCCCAAATTAAATATGATATCTGCTAAGGTTGGAGATATGGAGATAAAAAAGCCGATAAATGAAAACAGAACAAGATAAAAAAAAGCGTTAAGCATTACGCCAACTGCCAATATCCATGCACCTCTTATCTTTGCCCCTATTCCGTTTATTACTACTCTAAAGTGTTCAATAGCAACGAGAAAAGATAAGATGAAAAATGCCATTCCCCATTCTATTTGGGGAACCATAAATACTAAAACACCCAAGCCAACCGTAAGCGTAACCAAAAACCAAAAGAAGATACCTTTCCTTTGACTCAGAAAAAGAAAAAGCGTTTGAAGAGTTAATAGTGGGGCTAGGTTATTGATAAATGAAGAAGTAGCAAAAAACAGGCTTTTCCACGCCACCAGATTTTGAACATCGCCCATAAGCTTTAATAAGTAAGCAACCCCTAATGCTAAAAATGCAAAAGCTACGGACAAATGTGCTTTTTGATTTCGGTTGAAAAAATATAAGGAGAAATGGAGCACAAACAGGATAAAAAATATGCCCAGTTTATAGGACTCAAGGCTGGTATAACGAATGTCAAACTGGCTGACCAGTTTTAGTGCTTCTTTAAAATTGGCAATCCTGAAAAGAAAGACTTGGTTTCTGGAGTTATATACACCGTTATACCTGACACCCGGTTGTAACACATAACGTATCGCCAGGCAGTACTGCCCGGCAGAGTCTATCGGAAGCAGAAATGGTCTGTTTAGTGGATTAAACGCTTCAACGGGAGCAGTTAAAACCCCATAACGCTCAAGTAATTTTCCATTTAAATAAATTTCTGATGCGCCCGTTTGCTGTAGCATACCCGCCACTTGCATCAAAGGGTTCTTTGAGTATGAAAAATGAAGCCGAAACCAACTGATCTCGCCTTTTTTTGATAGCTGCGGCAACTCAAAAATACTCTTCGTCGGATCAATCGGTTCCCACCCCGAATCATCAAACTCCGACTTCGCCCATTCTGGGCTATCTCCCGCGTGCCATGTCCAGCCCTGGTTCAACAAGATGCCTTTTTTGGGAAGACTGTCGATGCGAAAGAAATCCCGCTGTTTTCCGAACAGGCAAACCGGAATTAGTATCAACAATAGGAGTATTTTGTTCATGATCAGCGGTTTGTTTCGTTAATGGGTAGGTGAAGCTCAAAAGTTGTTTCCTTTCTAGGTATGCTTGATACTGTTAACATTCCTCCATGCCCCTTGGTCACAATATCATACGCCAAACTTAAACCAAGGCCCGTCCCTTGCCCGGTAGGTTTGGTGGTGAAGAAGGGTTGGAAAATTTTGTCGCGGATGGATTCGGGGATGCCGTTGCCGTTGTCTTGGACACGGATCGTGATTTGACTCTCTGTTTTTTGGGTGGAAATGGTGACGGTGGGTTGGTATGGGGATTGTTGTAGAGACGTTGCATGCAACGTCTCTACGTCGCGTTGGTGCACCGTGCTTCGACTGCGCTCAGCAACCGCATAAAATGCATTGTTGATCAAATTCAGCAGCACCCGCCCAATATCCTGTGGAATGACGGAGACCAGTGGTAAATCTGGATCAAAATGCGTCTCCATCGTGGCGTTGAAACTACTGTCTTTCGCCCGCAAACCGTGGTAAGCCAGGCGCAGGAATTCATCGGCCAGCGCATTGAGGTCGGTGGGTTCTTTGACACCTGAACTGGCCCGCGAATGTTCGAGCATGCCTTTGACGATGGAGGAGGCTCGCCCGCCGTGGTGGTTGATTTTGCTGAGGTTCAGTTGTAAATCGTTGGCTATGGCTTTTACCTCTTCTATATCGCCTTTTTCCAGCTCCTCTTTCAATTCATCGATCATTTCAGCGCTGACTTCGGCGAAGTTGTTGACAAAATTGAGGGGGTTCTGGATTTCGTGGGCAATGCCTGCGGTGAGTTCTCCGAGAGAGGCGAGTTTTTCGGATTGGATGAGTTGGGTTTGGGTGGTGTGTAAATCCGCCAAAGCAGTTTCTAAATCCCTGTTTTTCAAAGCTAATTCACGCCCTGAATTTGTTAAATCTTGATTCTGTTTTTCAATTTGTAATTTTTGTTCTTGCAATTTGTCATTCAACAGTTTTTTGCGTCGGTTTGTATAAATCAAGCCTCCCGCTAATAATATAAAAGTGAATAGGCCGCCTAAAAGAGCATTTTGACGAATTCTATTTTTCGTATTTATCTCTTTTTTTTCTAATTCAGCCAGCTTGTTTCGCTGTTCACTTTCCAAAAAATACCTTTTATTCGTTTGGTCTTGAGTAAACAGTTTTTCTTTTATTGCATTATGCCTTTTTAAATAAAACAAAGATTTGTCTGGATTGCTTTTTTCGAAATACTCCGACAAAATCAAGGCTGCATTCATTTCATTTATATCATTGCCCATTTTGGTAGCGCCATCGTATGCGGTTTTGGCGTAGTGATACATGGAGTCGAGAGCACCTTTTTTTTGCATGGCGTTGGCCAGGTATACCTGTGTCTCCTGTAATGCAAATTGATTGTTTATTTCAGCCATGGTGGAGCGCATAATGTGCAAATGGGCTATCGCTGAGTCAGGTTTATTTTGGGTCAAATATCCAATTCCAATTGCATTGTGGGCATAACCTACAAAATGCCCTGTGCTAAATGGTATGGATTGTGCATAGCTCAGGCATTTATAGGCATAGATCAAAGCTGAGTCCGCTTGCTGCTCTTTGCTGTACATTTGCGAAGCCGTCATGTGAGTAGCCCATTTGTCAACTAGGTTGAACTCTATTTCTGGATGA
>JAAFHQ010000513.1 GCA_013298445.1 Chitinophagales bacterium
TGACGGCGCCGTTGTTGACGCAGACCGTACCGCATTCAAGGGCTTGACTCATTTTCATCGTAGTCGCAAAATCGCGGGTAAACAGGTAGGCACAAAGGCCGTAGGCGCTGTCGTTGGCTTTTAGAATGGCCTCCTCTAGGGTATCAAAGGTATCCAGAGGCACCACTGGCCCAAAAGTTTCTTCCTGCATCAGCAACATATCCGCACTCACATTGCTGAGTACAGTAGGCTGGTAATAATGGCCTTTTTGGTATTTTTCTCCTTGTGGCTTTTTCCCGCCTTCATGCAAAATTGCGCCCTTAGCCAGTGCATCGGCAACATGCAGTTCAACTTTTTCGAGCGTTGCCGCCGTAGTCATCGGGCCGAGGTCGCAATTGGGCTCGGTGATGCCATCACCAATGCTGAATATTCGGGCTTTGGCGCAAATTTTTTCCAATAACTCGTCGTGAATGGATTGATGAGCATAAACCCGATTGACGCTGCTACAGGACTGTCCCATGTTGCGGAAGCCCTTGTATGCAATGATTTCTGCAGCAAGATCCAAATCGGCGTCAGCACATACAATCGCTGGACAATGGCCACCCAATTCGAGGGATACCTTTTTGAGCTGTTTGGCCACCGCTTGCATGATCTTTTTCCCGGTTTCAGTCGAGCCAGTCATGGCGATTTTAGCCACATCGGGATGTTCTATCAAAACAGCACCTACCTGCGCCCCACCTGTGATGACATTGATGACCCCAGCCGGGATTCCACCCTCCGTCAAAGCCTGGCAAAAAGCCCAGGGCGACAATGGAGTTACCTCGGTGGGTTTCACTACAACCGTACAACCCGTAGCCAAGGCAGGCCCCAATTTCCAACTCAACAAACTGACCGGATAGTTCCAGGGGGTAATAAGGCCACAGGCCCCGACGGGTTGATACGTCACCCAGGAATACAAATTGCTTTTTTCGGTGGGGTTGACATACCCTTCTACACGTACTGCTTCAGCAGCGTAATAATCCAATAAGTCGCAGGAAGAAGTAACCTCACTGCGGCTTTGGGCAAAGGGTTTGCCTTGTTCCAAAGCCATCAAGGCACCAATGCGATCCGCTTGGGTGCGCACGTATGCGCTAGCCTGGCGCATGATTTTTTCCCGTTCCTGAGCAGGCAGTGCTGACCAGCTTTTGAAGGCCAGTTTAGCACTTTGTACAGCAGTATTTACATCTCCGGGGCTGGCTACTGCTACTTCGGCAATCAGTTTTCCGTTGGCTGGGGAATAAACAGGGGCCAATTCATCGTTGGAGGCGGGCACAAGTTGCCCATCGATAAATAGCCCCCATTCTTTGCCTACTAAAGAATCGATCAAATCTTGGTTCATGGGTTTACAATTGAGGATTGATGCATACTTTGAGCGCTTCACCAGATTCCATCATGGTAAAAGATTCGTGGATGCGCTCCAAGGGTAACTCTTGAGTAATGAAACGATCCGCGGGAAAGCGACCACTTTGGATTAAGTGATAGGCCGTGCGGAAATCACTGATTTTTTCAGAGTAGGAACCGCTGACCATTAATTCTTTGTAGTGCAAGTGATTGGTGTTCAACAGGGCGGTAGGATTGGATTTGGGTAAACCGCCAAAAAATTCTACCCGGGCGCCTTTACCAGCAATTTCTAGTGCATCCGCCTGGGCCAAGGCGCTGCTCACCGCAACGATCACTACATCAAAACCTTCCCCCGCGGTAAGTTCCAAAGCTTCGGCCAGATGAGCGCCTTCCTGATTGCTCAAGACGGTACCGTCAATGTCAAAACGGGTCATCATGTCCAGGCGCTTCTGATTGATGTCGAATAGGTGTACAGATTGAGCCCCCTGGAGGCGGGCCAACACCGCGTGCATGGCTCCAATTGGGCCTGCACCAATAACGGCCACCCGATCCTGTAAGCCGATACCCAGGTGGGTGTGGGCATTGGTCACACAGCCCAATGGTTCGGCAAGGCTCATTTGTTGGGAGCTTTGGTCGGTGGTCACTTTAAAAAGGCTACCCCGCTGCACTGCCCGGGCTGGAACTTTCACATAGGGCGCAAAAGCACCATCGTAGTGGTAAGACATGGTAGTGCGGCTGATGCAGAGGTTTTCTCGCCCGGCGCGGCAATATTTGCACTCGCCGCAGGAGAGTACAATGTACATGACTACCCGGTCGCCGACCTGGACATTGGCCGCAGGGTTGCGGGATTCAATGACTCTGCCGCAAAACTCGTGGCCTAAAACCCGGGGCGGGGTGATTTTTTTATCGCCATTGCGGTAGGTGCGTAAGTCGGTGCCACAGACGCTGCAAGCCTCGATTTCGAGGAGGATTTCGCCTTCGGCGAGGGTCGGGTCGGGAATATTTTCGACGCGGAGGTCTTCTTTGCCGTGGTAGGTGGCTGCTTTCATGTAGTTTGTTTTTCTCCCACGAATAAATTCGTGGGTTGGGTTTGTTGGGTAGCCTCCCACGGATAAATCCGTGGGTTGGCAGTCAATATCGGGCGGTGGAAGGCCAACACACTCACACTATCACACCTTCACACCCACACACTTTTTAGCTCATCCAGTTTTGGGAGGCAGAGGCGGTCCATTTGGTGGTGATTTTTTTGAGCTTGGTCCAGAAGCGGACGCCGTCCATGCCGGTGATGTCGCCGTGACCAAATTTGGAGTCGTTCCAGCCTCCGAAGGAAAAGGGTTCTCGAGGAACCGGGACTCCGATGTTGATGCCAACCATACCCGCATTTGCCCTCTCGCTAAAGTAGCGGGCTACCGCGCCAGAGCTGGTGTATATGGAGGCAGCATTGCCGTAGGGATTGCTGTTTTCAATGGTAATAGCTTCATCCAGGGTTTGGACTTGGATGATGGACAGAACCGGGCCAAAAATTTCCTCGCAGGCACACTCGGCACCGGGAGGAACACCTTCGATCAGGGTTGGACCTACGTAGGTACCTGCTTCTTTGCCCTTTACGGAAGCGCCTCGGCCATCCAGCAAAATTTTATACCCAGCGGCTTCAGCACGATTGATGTAAGCTTCAATGCGTTCTTTGGCAGCGGCGCTGATTACAGCACCTAAGTCCTCTCCTACCCTGATTTTTTTGGCTTCATCCACGATTTGATCCAGAATCGTTCCGGTGTCGCCCACCAAAATGAGTACACTGGCCGCCATACAACGTTGGCCGGAACAGCCCATCGCTGAGGCCACTACATTTTTAGCGGTGATTTCAGGATCGGCGTCGGGGACTACCACCAGATGGTTTTTGGCACCGCCCAAGGCTAGTGCTCTTTTCCCCAGATTGGCGGCACGCTGATAAACCATCCGCGCCACTTTGGTAGAACCTACAAAACTCAGGGCAGTGATACCTGGGTGGTCGATGAGGTGCTCGGTAGTTTCGCGGGTGCCATGCACCACGTTAAACACTCCAGGTGGCAACCC
This sequence comes from Chitinophagales bacterium, assembly GCA_013298445.1. Taxonomy (GTDB): domain Bacteria; phylum Bacteroidota; class Bacteroidia; order Chitinophagales; family Saprospiraceae; genus Haliscomenobacter. The sequence goes on from JAAFHQ010000513.1 coordinate 3,433, forward strand.
AGCTTCGGTAAACAATTCGGCCAACCGTACTGCCGTAAGCGGAACCAACTCCGAAGGTTTGAGGATAAAGGTGTTGCCGCAGCCAATGGCGATCGGGATGGTCCACATGGGTACCATAGCCGGAAAATTGAAGGGCACAATGGACAAAACCGTTCCCAGGGGGTAACGTTCGTATTGGCAACTCACTCCAGTGCTGACTTCCAAAAGGCCCTGATCCCAAATTTGGGGCAAGGCACAGGCGAACTCCAATACTTCGATACCTTTATCTATTTCGGCTTTGGCCTCAGTCCAGGTTTTGCCATTTTCGGCCTGGATCAAATCTGCCAATTCCGCAAGATGTATTTCAAGCAGAGTTTTAAATCGAAAAAGCACCTGAACTCTTTCTTTTAAAGGGGTGCTTGACCAGGTTTTGAATGCAGTATTGGCATTTTCCACCACTTGATCGATGGTTGAGGAGGTAGCGATGGGCACTCCTCCCAAATGGGAACCATCCAGGGGAGAATAGACTTCAAGATTAGATTCCCCGGCCGGAATCCATTCGTAACCAGCAGTGTAATGGCCACGAATTTGGGGTACAGGGATGGCTTGGCTGCTCATATGGATTGATTTATTACACCACTTGTATTGCCTAGCGCATACTTTTCAGTGTTGCAGTAAAGAATGCTGTACAAATTGAGGTGGCTGCGGTTGCTGTGGTATTTTCGATTGATTTTTAGTACAGGGCTATTGAGTTCAACTCGCAAGTGTTGGGCTACAAAGGGGGGGGCTGCTACTGCCCAAATTTGTTGTTCCATGCCCGTTATTTCGAGTTGATATTCCTTAGCTAAAAATTCAAAAAAGGATTGATTCAGTTTAAAACGACGTACAAAATTGGGTAAATTAAGATTGGGTACAAAGGTCAGTTCATACATCACGGGGCGCCCTTCCACTGCACGTACTCTGGCGAAATGGATACAAGCCGCTGCTTTTTCAAGCTCGCTCAATTCAAAATGAAAATCTTCAGGCCAAGAAGAATAACTTGGCTCTTGTACGGACAAGGTTGACATTTTTGTTTTGTCGACCATTGCAGAAAAACCGTGAAAGGAAAGTAAGTTGAGTGATCGGCTTTTAGATTTAACAATGCTGCCCTTGCCTTTTTGCTTGATAATGTAGCCTTCTGTTTCCAATTGGCCTAAAGCTTGCCGAACCGTTGATCTTGATAAGTTTGCAGCAGCACAGAGGTCGTTTTCAGATGGCAAAATGCTCCCGATTGGGTATACATCAGCCAGGATTTCCTTTTTGAGCCGAAGATATAAAAGCTGATATTGTGTGCTGCTTTCCATACGATTTACTTGTTCGTAGAGTAAAGCTACAAAATTCAACTTGTACGTACAAGTTTATTTGAAATAAAAACTTAACCCAGTAAATTTATCAACTTTTCACCCCCCTTAGAAGGTCACTTTCAGCATCCTCTTTTTTTTTCGTTGCAGTCCTGTATATTTGGCCCGCGGAGTTGTTCTTCGCCAAAACC
>JAAFHQ010000514.1 GCA_013298445.1 Chitinophagales bacterium
TCTGCTCCGGCTCCTGCTCCTAAAACCACAACACAAGTTCAATTCATGCAGATGGAAATGGGTGACACCATTTACCTGCTGAAGAAATATTTCCTTTGTTTGCTGCGCCGTGGCCCCGTTCGCAATTTGAGCCAAAAAGAAACGGAAACCCTGAGCAGATTCCACCAGGATCACATCAAATGGTTGGGGGACACCAAAAAATTGTGCATGGCCGGCCTGATGGAAGGGGAGGGCGATATGCGGGAAATGCTCATTCTATCGGCGCTCTCTCAGGAAGAGGCTGAGCACCTGATCTGGCAGGACCCGGCGGTGCGAGCTGGCAGGTTTACGGTGGAGGTGCTGCCGTGGTGGGGGCCAGTGGGGAGTAAGTTGTGGTAAATGGACTTGAGTTAGTTTGATTATCAGATATTGTATCAATTTCTTGATAATCAAACTAACTCAAGTCTAATGCCAACCCCTGGTTCAATCCTGTTCCCTGGAACTCTAGCCTTTCATCTGGTGTTGAACCCCGAAAATCCAAAGTGTAGTAACTTGGCTAGGCCAAGAACAATAGCACCAAAACCATGTATTCAGCTTTTATCACACTCAGCTTGCCAACACCTGGGGAACAATCACGCCAATTGCGCCTGGAAGTGATTCGCGTTCTAACAAATTGGGCACAGCAACACGTTTACACCTTTCGCAATCTGTACCCAGGTAATCACGGCCCTTATCAGAATAGGGCAGGCACAATAGGTCCACATCCAGATACTTTTGATTTTCCCAAAAGTTATTTATTGATAGAAGGGGAGGGGGCCTATCTTCATTTGAACCATGAAAAGCAGGAAGTTTTGTCCTCATGGGCTGTTACAGAGATACCCTTCGAAATATCCATTATCCCCTGGGTTGAACACTACACCGATTGGCCACTTGAACCCCAAAATATGATGATGAATTTTTTTCGAGCACCCTGGGAACCTGCTTACAAAAGCCGTAGCGATTCGGCGGTACAACTACGCGATTGGAATGATGAAAGTATTATCGTTGAATGTTACGAAGCTCGGCATGCACAGCACAATGTGGAAACAGCTAAAAACATGTTGAGGAGTTTGCTTTTTAGCAAGCGTTTAAGCGATACCTTTAAGCCATAAGCCATAAATACTAAGCCATAAATAATAATTGATGGGACACCGCGCTTGTTTTATCCTGATTGAAAGTGAAAAAGAAAGGACCTTTTACTATTCTCGATATGGGTCTTTCTGCATGGATAATCGTATTTTAGGTGGATTTGAGTCGCTGCTCAATTTTATCCGGGACAACCACGCAATTTCTGAAATGGAATGGCTAGGTAAATGCGGTGCTCAAGACGGAGAAATGCTTATGGATTGCCAGAATAGGGTATTGATCTGGAATGGAGAAGGTGATGCTAGTTGGAATCCCGTTTATCGACAAGTTTTCCTCCAGGTCGTGAGGGATCAGTGGCAAGGTTGGGACATCAGATTTGCGTATAATGTGGCACAGGATATTTTAAATTATGCAGGATACCCTCAGAAACCATTGAACCTAGAGCGCTTCAAAGATGAACCCCAAATCCAGCTTGATCCAGCTCAGGATGGGCTAGTTAAAGAGATCCTCCCGGGTATTTTAAGCATATTGGACTCAAACCAACAATGCCGCTTAATTCCATTAAACCTGAAGATTTATGGGTGTCTGCTGAGTGGCCCTGCATTTTTTTCGCGTTGGGAGGAAGTGCCCCAACTGGAAAAACTGGTGATTGACACAATCCACTCTGAAGGAATTGATTTCAATGGTCCTCGATGGTGTGGAGGAGGTATTCATTTGAATCTTTTGGAGCAAAAAATGGAGTATTGGGTAAAATATTTCATACCGGGGATTGAGCAACTTATTGCTCCTATGTGGCCAGGTTGGCAGATTACGATACATTTCGATGAATTTGTGTGGCAGGAAAAAATCACCAATGGTGCACTTTCATTTAAAGTAGAGTCAATGAGTGAAATCTTGGAAGAATTGCTTCCATTGAAAGCTTGGTTAGAAAAGCCCATAGCATTAGAGAATCAGGAAATTGAAGAAACAATAGGCAAACTGGCCACACGATCCTATGAACTTGCCTTAATCATCAAAATTATGGTCTACCTGATTTTGATTGGGATACTGGTTTTGTTTCTGTGGCCTTTGATGACTTAGCGCTTGAGTACCAGATTCAGGTTGAACTTATATATTGTAATCCCAAAAATGGGCTATTTTGAAAGTAATTTGTATCTTCATCACCTAATTAAACCCAAGAAACATGGACACCTCCCTTTTCACAGACATCTTGAGCGAGGATCGCTCACTAGAAGAAGAGATCATCACCCTATCCACCGGGGCATCCACAACACTTTCTGCGTTAACTGCTTTCTCTACCCGAGAACTGTTACACGAATTCCGAAAAAGTAAAGATGCCGATAAAAAGCAAATTCTGTTGGATTTGATTCAACAGAAAAATCCCCATATCTCGCATCTAGGCAAAATTTACAAAGTTGAAGAGCCCGCTCAACTGCTGCGCAGTTTGCCTTCGGCCGACCCTCAGGACAACATATTTGTTCCCTTGCCGAGTGTGCTGGGTAAAAATTTTGCCTTACTTCCGGCTATTTTGCCCAAAGGAGCTACTTTGAAGATTTTAGCAGATGATCAGCATTTTCAAAAAGGGAGGCCTTTGGTAGCCGTTGCCCAAGTAAAAATTGTTGGGGTCATCGCTGAGGAGGATAAAAAATTGATCGGAAAAACGACCTGGACTACCCGATCCAATGTTTCTGCAAAAGCAGATGCCAAAGGCTTGTTTAAAATCATCAAACCATCTGCAAATTTTCGGGATGAACCAACTCTGGTGCCTGGAAGAACGCAGTTGCCAATCGGCTTAAAGGTTTACATCGATGTGGTAAAAATTGACAGCTTTATTCAAAGAAGGACCTATGGTTTCGCTGTTGATGCAACTACCCATGAAGAATATGGCTGGATACGGACCACTGCTTTGGTTGGCAAAATGGACATTGAAAGTTTTGCATTTCGAATGGCTCCTTATGATTCGATAGAAGCCAATCATCAAACGGTAGGCGGCCAGTCGGCGCTTGCTTTGGAACGTGCTGGCCTTTATTTCGCTGTGCAAAAAGAAACCTTTGTTCAGCACACCAAAGTGAGAATTGTAAACAAAGCTGAGCATTTCGGGGCAAAAGGCAAGGCAAAAGTAGCGGAAATTCATAGTGTGGATGGCGTACATCTAGGCTGGACCACCCTGGGCAATCTTTCGGTTCAGCCCGATCAAAATGGCTTTCACGAAATCACCGCAAATGACGCTAATGTCCGCAGTGCTCCCCTGCCGATTTATAAAGCAACAATGCAGGGAATTCGCCAAGGCGCGAAGGTGGAAATCCAGGAAATATTTGCAGGCTTTCTTTGGGTAAAAGACGAACAGCCCCAAGAAATCACGATTTCCAAAATTGCTGAAAATGTCTGGATCGACTCCGCAAATTTGGTGAAAGGTTGGGCCGATTTTAAAGGCCCAAATGCCAGGTGGCTAAGGGGAAATTACATCGGACAGACGGCCATACTCGACGTAATCGGCGGAATTGAAGCGAATGGCAAACAAATCGCGATGGATGATGGGCTTGGCGAAAAAATCGAGCAAATGCTCCGCGATGTGCGGGCCGAAAAGATCCCTTTAACCATCAATAGCGGGTTCCGCGATTTTAAAAAGCAAGAACAATTGAGAAGAGATCAGCCAGATAACGCAGCTGTAGCTGGCAGATCAGAACATCAAGCTGGAAAATCGGTAGATTTAAACAACAAAAGCAACGCGAAAGTATACGAATGGATGAGACACAATGCCTGGAAGTATGGCCTGGTTCAAACTTACCCCTGGTTTCTGGGCACCGATGGCAGTGGAGGTGAAGGCCATCATTGGGATTACCGGCCTAACCTGGCTAAGGAGGGCTTCTACACCTACTTTATCAACCGATTCGACCCTGGAGTAACCTTTGGAGAAGGGGAAGGCCAAATCGATCCAAGGGTCAAATCAACTGAAATTTGGCTAACCGGAAACGATAAGGGTTTTGGAAAAGGTGACTTCAGGATTATAGATAGTGCGACTAAAAAAAAGGTCTCACTAAGAAAAAACTAAGCTGGATGCGAATGGTTCAATGTTTGTTTCTTGTTGCCTGCTGCCTGTTCTCGTGCAACAATGCTCCTAAACAACAGCAGGAAGCTACGATTGCTGTCGATTCTACCGCGCGCAATCGTAAAGAACAATCAAAGCCCCAACCCCAGCAGCTAAAAGATGGGACCTACTGTTTCAAAAACTTCAATTCGCCTGGATACGAATACCTTGCATTCACTGTTGCTGCTGGCCGAATCACCAATGGATCGGGTGATGGGCATTCCGAATCAGAAGAAGTAACCTGGATTTTTTCTTTCGGCGGTGTTTTTGAAAACGATGGAACCATCCGCGTGGAAGTGGTGGTAGAAAATGAAAGTGGCATTCAAGCCCCTCGTTTGGAAACCTGGAAAATTGCCGGCAATGGACTATTGTATGTTAACAGAGGAGAAAACAGGGTGGTTACGTTCAAAAAAATGGCCTGCGAATAGGGTAATTGATAAGAGTGCATGACAAAATCGGGGCAACGTAAAAAGTAGCGGATGATGCCGGGTTGTAGAGCCGCACGGCCGTGCGGCTCTACGGTGCGTCGCCCTGATTTTGTCATCATGCACTCAAAAGAGCCTTAGTTACTTCCTCACCACCGGATACTTAATCCCCAACTGCTCCAAATAACTACCATACTTCTTCTCATCGTAATAGAACTTCTCCAACTTCGGGCGGAATTCCTCCATGATCTCCGTGTTCAGGTGTACAGCTGGTTTATCCGTCGGATTCACCATCGGGATGTACTGCTGTTTCATACCTTGT
>JAAFHQ010000515.1 GCA_013298445.1 Chitinophagales bacterium
ATGAGGCAAACCGGTAGTGGCACCAGTTGAACCATTGCCAGCATCGCGTTGCCCAAATTTTTTCCAATTGGGTGGCGGGCCTTCCAAAACTTTGGCACCATTGGGCAAACCTTTGATGGAAATGGCTGCAAAAATATTGGGTACATTAAAAATATCGGGTTTGTTCTTGATCGACATGTGAGAAATCGCCCCGGTACCTTCTAAACAAAACATACCTGTACCTATGCCTCCGATCGGAAAGGCGACTTGATTCAAGTATTCACCAGTGTAAGGGGAGTTGTAGGGGCGTAGGCGTTTGGTAGGTTGTTCAACCTCAACGCTGGTTTGTTCATTTTCTGGCAACTTGATTTCCTCCGCTTTGGTTACGTTGAGTGGGAGGGTAGCACCCAGGGTGCCAATACCAATGTTGCGGATGAATGCGCGACGATCTGATGTCTTTTTCATTGGGAAAAGTTAAAGTTGTTGGGTCTTTTGGATGTAGGTGGGGAATAAATATTACCGAGTACCTTAGGCGCATCACTCCTAAGGTGCTCTTAGGTGTCTTAGGTGGTTCAGAAAAAACAGGACGCTTCGCGCTTGCGCGCAAGCGTTTTTATTTGAACCACCTTAGGCACCTTAGGGCACCTTAGGAAGGTACACTCAAAAATCGATGGTATTTACTGCCAATGAAAAGTAATAAGAATCAATGAATTCGACGGTTTTTTATCACAATTTATTCGGCATTTTAAAAGTAGGGTCATTGTCAAAAACCAATACCCAATCCTCTTCTGAGGGTGGAGCGACGCCAAACCGTTCTTTGGTATCGGCCACACCAATTTTGAGGGCTACGCCCGTGCGGGGGTTGTACCAATGCATGCGCATGGGTTTGCCCGAGATTTTTTTGACATTGATTTCAAAGTGCTGACCTTTGGGTAGGTACATGATGTAAAAGCTGCCGTCGGAAGCCCTCGCGGCACAAATAAAATCCCGGGAACCATATTGGGACAAACGATCTGTTAGGATGATGTCGTTGGAAGTGTCGGGAACCAGTTTGTGCCAGGGCAGAGCGTCAAACAAACGCAGGCAATGGGCTACCTCCCGCATCCCTTGGGTATTCATCAGTGGCTTCCAATTTTTAAAACTGTAACATTGGTTGTCGATTTGGCCTGCACTAAAGGAGGTGCCAGCACAACCACTCAACAAGCCACCGTAGTTTTTGCGGCGAATCCATTGGGAGTTTTCATTGTCGGCATAATGGGGCACATCGTGCTCGTAACTTTGATCGAGCTGGATGATCATTTTGCCTTTTTTGTATTGCTGTATTGCCGATCGGTACTGTGGTCCTTTTTCAAACATGACCGATTCGGTCCACACGTAAAGTCCGTCGATGTCCATTTGATCGGAGTAGAGGGGATTGTCGGTCGACCAATATACGGCGAGATTGGTGTCGAAGTGCCCAGTCCACAAGTGTTTATCGCCGCTGGATTTGATGCCTGCAATCAGGTTTTTGATGTAGGGAAAATACTTGCCCTCGGCATTGTTGTCGCCACCCGCCACCCAGAGCAGGCTGGGCGTGTTTTGGTAACGTTTGCCCAGAAAAACGCCGTATTGCCGCATTTTCAGGCTGTCGTTGTTGGGGCTCAGGACTTCATCCGACCAACCCTGGGAAGGGTCGTCCCGGTAGCCAAGGTAACAGGGTACGGCCATTACAAAAATGCCTTTTTGTTCGGCCATTTTGAAAAACCGGTCGACGTGCTGGAAGTAAATTTCGTTGGGCGTTGCAAAATCCCATTTGACCAAAAAGGGGGAAATGCCTTGCCAATAGGGAGGATTGCCACCCATTTGGGAAGGTGCATTGGAGATGACGCTGACCATCACGGTATTGAATCCCTTTTTTTTGATGCTATCGAGGAAAGCGGCTTCGTCTTTTTCGCTAAGCGCCTGGATGAGGCCCCATGCGGAAAATTCTTTGATCAGAAAGGGCTTTTGCTGCTGGTCGACGAGGTAGCGTTTGTTTTCGCTTAAAGCCAGGGGAAAGACTTTGCTGGACTGGGCTGCGCTCCAGTTGTGTACACAGAGGAATAGGAAAGGCAAAAATAAATTTGTCTTATTGCGCATTAAACTTGAGCGGAACAGGTTGGATTTCAGCATGGTTGGCTCATTTGAGATTGGTACTCAAATTTACATTTTTCCTAGAAAGCTGCACTAGACGGCTGAAATCATTTGGGCATAATCTCTGAGGTGTTTCTTAGGTGCCTCAGGTGTCTAAGGTGGTTAAGAAAAAATATGTCGCTTCGCGCTTGCGCGCAAGCGTTTTTATTTGAACCACCTTAGACACCTTAGGCACCTTAGACCCGTTCAATCACCATGGCCGAAGCACCACCACCACCATTACAAATGGCCGCCAAACCAATTTTGGCTTCATGTTGGTTCAACACATTGGTCAAGGTAGTCACTATCCGCGCACCGGAAGCACCCAGGGGGTGGCCCAAAGCACAAGCACCGCCAAATACATTGACTTTGGCTTCATCAATCCCCAAAACCTGATTAAAAGCCATCGGCACCACCGCAAAAGCCTCGTTGACCTCAAAAAAGTCGACTTCGCTGGTGCTGATGCCGGCTCGTTTCATCGCCAGTGGAGCGGCAATAGTTGGGGTAGTGGTGAACCATTGTGGCTCCTGCTCAGCGTCGGCAAAAGCGAGGATTTTGGCAATGGGTTTGAGGCCCAGTTTTTCCACCATTTCTTTGCTGGCCAAAATCAGTGCCGCCGCGCCATCATTCAAGGTACTGGCGTTGGCCGCAGTGACGGTTCCGGTCTTGCTGAAAGCGGGACGGAGGGTAGGAATTTTGCTGAAATCTACTTTTTTGTATTCTTCGTCTTCCAAAAGGTCGATGGCATCGCCCTTGCGTTGGGGGATGCTCACGGGGACAATTTCGTTTTTGAACCAACCCTGTTGCGTTGCTTCGGCGGCCAGGGTATAGGAGCGAATGGCAAATTCGTCCTGCGCTTCGCGGGAAATGTTGAACTTGGCTGCGGTAGCGTCCCCGCAGGTGCCCATGGCCTGGTGATCGTAGGCATCGGTGAGGCCGTCTTTGGCAAGTCCGTCTACGAGTTCCATGTTGCCGTATTTGCTGCCCCAACGCGCGGAAGGCACGTAGTAGGGGATGTTGCTCATACTTTCCATCCCGCCCGCTACCACAAGGTCGGTATAACCCAGCATAATGGACTGCGCGCCGTACATGATGGATTTCATGCCGGAAGCGCACACTTTATTGATAGTGGTACAAGGTACAGTGTCGGGGATGCCAGCACCTCGGGAGGCCTGCCGGGCAGGGGCCTGGCCCAGATTGGCGGAGCAGACGTTGCCCATCAGCACTTCCTGGACTTGATCGGGGGCAACTCCGGCTTTGGCCAGCGCACCTTTGATGGCGATGCTGCCCAATTGGGTAGCGCTAAAACCGGCCAGTACGCCGCCAAAACTTCCCATAGGGGTACGAACGGCCGAAACGATGAATACTTCTTTCATGTTATTGGTTTGGAAAGGACTTGGGCACAAAATTAAACCTGTTTTCCAGTCAAGTATTCAACAGCAAGGGAATTATTCCGGTTGACTTAAAGCGCGAAAGTTTTTTTCAAAAAACAAAACCCTGTTGTTCAGTTTATTGAAGCAAAAAAGACCAGGTAGACGCAGGAAAAATAGTTTTTATTTGCAAAAAGGGTTGGTTAATCCAAAAGCCTGCTTTATATTTGCAGTCCTAAACAGCGCGGCGTGGAGCAGTTGGTAGCTCGTCGGGCTCATAACCCGAAGGTCGTAGGTTCAAGTCCTGCCGCCGCTACGAAGTAAAGCCGGATGATGTAATGTCATTCGGCTTTTTTATTTTGTGCTCGATTTCAGAGCGTAGTTACATCAAAACTCATTTCCCAATGATCATCCAGGAACTCATTCACTCCCTACCACAAATTGGCAAAGTGGAATGGATTGGCCTGCGGCCTGCCTCACGCGCGACACTTGTTGCGGTTGAATCTGTTGAGGCCCAAACCGAAAATGGACTAACTGGTGATCGCTACGCAGGTCAAAATGGCAAACGCCAGGTGACTTTAATTCAGGCAGAACACCTGGTCGCTACAGGAGCGATTTTGGGGCGGGAACCCATCGATCCCCAATTGACTCGGCGGAACATTGTAGTGTCGGGGATCAATTTGTTGGCCTTAAAAGACCAACAATTCCGTATCGGCGAGGCGGTTCTGGAAATGACGGGCAAGTGTTTTCCCTGCCAAAGGATGGAGGAGAATCTGGGGTCGGGAGGCTACAACGCGATGCGCGGGCATGGCGGCATTACGGCGAGGGTGATCAAGGGAGGGGCTATCAACTTGGGCGATGAAGTCGCTTTGATCCTGCCCGAAAAATCGGTGTAACTTTTTGAATCTTCGAATTGTTTTTGATAAAACCCAAACAGCACGAATTGCTACTATGGACAACATGATCAACATTACCCTGCTCGATCGGGACGGGGTGAAACACGAACTGGAAGGCCCGACAGACATGAACATGAACCTCATGGAACTGTGTAAAGCCTACGAATTGCCAGTAAAAGGAACCTGTGGAGGTATGGCCTTGTGCTCAACTTGCCACGTATATGTACTGAGCGATCACGACTTGCCTGAAATGAGTGAAGATGAAGAAAACATCCTGGATCAGGCCTTTTTTGTGAAAGACAATTCCCGCTTGGGTTGCCAATTGCATTTGCACGATGAGCTGGAGGGGCTTACCGTCCAATTGGCACCTGAGTCTGAAAATTAAAATAAATGGGCAAAACCAAAGACGAGCTTTTTACTGCTGAACAAAACCGACTGGCTGACTTGTTTCGGGCCGTAGCACATCCGGCGCGGATTGCCATTTTGGAGTATTTGCTTCAGGTGCAGGGCTGTGTGTGTGGCGATATTGTACACGCCATT
>JAAFHQ010000516.1 GCA_013298445.1 Chitinophagales bacterium
TTGGTGCGGGACATGGCTCCCGGGCGGGCCGGCTCCCATGGTGCCCAGGCCGAATTCCTGATCACCGTGCGGGATAGCAAGCACCCGATCACCAAAGGAATGCCACTGAATTGGCTGCACAGCAAGGATGAAATGTACGATCGGCTACGTGGCCCTGCTGAAAACATGCAGGTGTTGGCTACCGCCTTTTCCCCAAAATCCAACCGGGGCACTGATCACCACGAACCGATGCTGATGACCATCAAATATGGCAAAGGCAGGGTTTTCCATACTCCACTTGGCCATGCTGATTATTCAGTTGAGTGTGTAGGGTTCATCACTTGTTTGCAACGGGGGGCGCAATGGGCAGCTACGGGTAAGGTCACGATTCCAATTCCGGCTGATTTCCCTACGGAGAAAGAGTTGAAAGTTAGAAAATTTCAATAGTTTTCACTCAGGGTAAAAGTGCCCCTTTATCCACAATTAACATAAACGAATGAAAAATATACACTTCTGGGGTGTCATTATCCCACTGGGTTTGCTCCTAAGTAGCAGCATCCGACCAACGTCAAGTCAATCCTCCGGAGCCTGGATGCAACTCATCAATGGCAAAGACATGAGCGGATGGAAAGCCAGTGAGAACAAAGAAACCTGGTCAGTAACTCCCGAAGGTTATTTGCAGGCTGTAGGAAAACGCTCACACCTGTTTTACGAAGGGGAATACCTCAATGGCACCTTCAAAAATTTCGAATTCGAAGCGCAGGTGCGGACCTTTAAATTGGCCAACTCAGGCATTTATTTCCACACCAAGTACCAGGAGTCTGGCTGGCCAGGTCAGGGTATCGAAATCCAGGTGAACAATTCTCACGTTGGTGAAGGAGACTACATCGAACTCAAACGGATGGGTAGCCTCTACGGCGTGCGCAATGTATACAAAACTTTCGCCAAAGACGATGAGTGGATAACTGTAAAAGCCCGGGTGGAAAATGACCGGGTGCAGATTTGGGTGAATGAAATCAAAACCGTGGATTACGTTCAGCCTGAGCGCAAGATGGGTGGCATCAAAAAATTGTCTTCGGGGACTTTTTGCCTGCAAGGGCACGACCCCAATAGCAAAATGCAATACCGCAGTTTTAAAGTCCGACGCTTGCCCGACGCTACCAGTTCAAACCTCGCCCCACTCACCTACGCGCCCTGGCAGGATAGCCTGCTTAAATACCAGGGACAGCAATTTGCCTTTATTGATTTGAACCCGCGTACTAATTTGTCGCCCCAGGATCTGGCCAAGTACGTTTATTCGACAGGCGTCAATGTTGCACTACTCAAAAACCCCAAAACGGCTAAAGAACTCTCCGAAGCCAAAAAACTGCCGCTTTTTACCGGAATCAAAGTCAATGTTGACAATTTGGCCAACTTAAAAGCCAATACAGCCGACTACATCATCGGCGAAAGTACGGGGATCGAGTCTGCCCGAGCTTTGCTCAATAGCCAAAAAATCAATGTTTGGTCGGACAAAGGTCAGGACTTGAATACCGATCAGGTAGACGCACTACTGGACCTCGCCAAACAGAACAATGTAGCCATTGAAATAGACAATGTCGGCAAAACACCGTCTTTGGCGGTATTGCGCAAAGCCAAAGCCAAGGGCTGTAAGTTTACCTTTGCTGGGTTGGTTCCCGCAGACAAACTCATGCAGTCCTTGTACGTGATTGAGGCAATCAGAGGCGCAAAATTGACTTATAAGGATCAGTATGTCCCAAAATGGTAATGAACAATGGAGTATCGAGCATTAGGAAGAAGTAATGTACAAGTAAGCAAAATTTGCCTGGGTACCATGACCTGGGGTCAACAAAACAACGAAGCTGAAGCACATGCACAAATGGATTACGCGCTGGAGCAAGGCATCAATTTTTTTGATACTGCCGAGTTGTACGCAGTACCTCCACGCCCAGAGAACAATGGTTTAACCGAAGAGTACATTGGCACCTGGTTTAAACAATCGAAAAAACGCGGGGAGGTCATTTTGGGCACCAAAATTGCCGGGCTTCGCGCTGATCTCAGTTTTATTCGTAATCATGATTTGGAGTACGGCAAAGCTCAAATTCATCTGGCTCTGGAAGGCAGCTTGAAGCGTTTACAAACCGATTATATTGATCTTTACCAACTCCATTGGCCGCAACGCAAAACCAATACGTTTGGCAAATTGGGTTATCGTCACGATCCGGATGACGCTTGGGAAGACAATTGCCTGGAAGTTTTGGAAACGATGGATGGCCTCATCAAAGCTGGGAAAATCCGTTATTTCGGGCTGTCCAATGAAACGGCCTGGGGTTTGATGCACTTCATTCGTCTGGCTGAAAAACACAATCTGCCGGTTCCGGTAAGTGTGCAGAACCCTTACAGTTTGCTCAATCGCTCTTTTGAAGTAGGACTAGCTGAGTGTGCCATTCGGGAGAACTGTGGCCTCCTGGCCTATTCGCCCCTGGCCTTTGGCTTGTTATCGGGTAAGTTTCACAAAAAGCTGGATACCCCTAATGATCGGATCAATCAGTTTAAAGGTTTGTCTCGGTACAATGGGGCTTTGTCCTGGGCAGCAACCGATAAATACCTCGCCCTGGCTGAACAATATGGGTTGACTCTGGTCGAAATGGCGCTGGCATTTGTGACCCAGCAACCTTTCACGACCTCGAACATCATCGGTGCAACCACGATGGAACAATTGAAAGAAAACATCAAAACTGCAGAGCTGGTGTTGTCAGATGAGGTATTGGCGGGGATAGACCGGATTCAGGTGGAAATACCGAATCCGGCGCCTTGATCACATCACAACGTTTTGCGAAGATTGCCAAAGCGACAAATTATCACAAAGGAAACACAAAGGTACACAGAGGACACAAAGTTAGACGTTGACGATGCTTTGTGTCCTCTGTGTACCTTTGTGTTTCCTTTGTGATAAAAAAATGCCGCTTAGTGAAGTTTAAGCTTCACTTCAACTCATACGCCGCGATACTATTCCTGAAAAACGTAGGTACCAAAATCATTTTTTTCGCTTTTACATAATCGATATCCGCCGCACTGATACTGTCTTTTGCGGTATCCAGGATAAGGACTGAGTGGCCATCGGGATGAACCTGATGGATCAAACCTTTCCAGGAAGAAACCAGATAAGAGCCATCGCCAACTGCTTCAATGCCATCTGGTTGGGGGATTTGAGCACCTAGCACAACCTGTTTTTTGTCGCCAAACTGGTAGGCAGTCAAGGTTGAATCTTTCCAAATGCCCAATAACAAACGGTCTTTTTCATGGAGGATGCCATTTGAGCCGCCAAGCCTTTCGAGTACTTTGGACACCTCGCCATTTTTCAGTTGGTAGACTGCCCCTTTTTCGGAATCAGTGAAAAAAATGGTTCCATCTGGTGCATTGGTCACATCGTTTAGTCCTACAGCGTCGGGCACTGTATACTTATTGGAAATTTTGCCCGATGCAATGTCAATTTCAATCAATTGAGTAAGGTCTGCGGTGTACAATTTACCATTGGCGATGGCCATACCTTTGGGGGCATTCAATCCAGTTACCCATTTTGCAGCAATGACCTTGCCTTCTGGCGACAGCTTGCCAATCGAACCTACGCCATCACCACCCCAAGGTTCTCCCTCGATGTTGGAAACGTAAATGGTGTTGGTTGCCTCGTCAAACAAGGCTGATTCGGCAGTGGTAAAAACCGTATCCGATTCCCAGAGTTTTTCAAGGCCTAGTGAAGCAGCTTGATTGGAGGTATCCGGATTGGAATTGTTGGTACAGGCATTGATGATCAGCCACAGTGCGGCCAATCCAATTAAAGTGTTTTTCATTGTGATCTTGATTTTGGTGTAAGAAGTAGGTGGACACAATTGTCTATTGCAAGATAAAAAATGAAGCCCAGGAATGTGGCCAATTTCTTCAAAACCGCCGCAAATCCCCCTTCACAAAATCCCATTCAGGTGTCAACACTGCTTCCCCACTGCTGTTTGTGCTGTACCAGGGACTTAATTTCGAATCATTGGGATTTTGCAGGATATGAATGTCTTGTGCGGGCATGTAGCTTTGGGCCAGCAGGAATAATTTTTCGCCTGTTTTGGGGTTTTGCGCCATATCCACCACAATCACTGCATGGCCAGGGCTGCCGCCACGGATCAGCACATCCCCAATGGTCATTTCATTGTATTTGACGGGTTTGAGTTCCTTTTCCAGAGATAAGGTGCCAGCGTAGCTGTATACCATGTCCAGGTAACTGCGGAAGGTTTTGTAGGTTCCATCTACTACCCCTTTTTTGTACCAACTCACCTGGTTGCCACTCACTTTGACGCGGTAACCTTCCCGCCATTTGCTGTAGCTACAATTGAAGCCATTGGTGAAATTGAAATGGATATCCGTGTAGCGTTTTTGGGCAAAGAGGTAATCGGCACGCAGGCGCATAACGGCATCGGCGCATTGTTGCAGATCGCGGTTGCCTACGTCAATGTCCATAACAGCTACGTGAACCTGATTGAGTTTGGGCAAACCGTTGTACAAAAGCACTCCCGTTCCCGCAGGTTTGAGGGTGATTTTGCGCAAATAGGCTGCAAAACTGCCTGGTGTTGCAGCAACTCGTTCAAAACCAACTGGCAGCTTGATGCGGGTTTCTATGTTGGTTCCTTCCGCTTGAATAAAAGCCGAGTTTTTTTGACAAGCAGCGAAATTGAGTGCGCTCAAACAGCACAGTAAAATGAGGTATTGTTTTGTGTACATATGTCGATTGTGAGATTGAAAACTACTCATTTCCACCAAGAGTACAACAAATGTACTTCAAAGGCACCACCAAAATAGCGCGTCAAGGGAGCTACTAATGGTTGGTCATAGGCCAGTCCGATTTTAAACTGCCCATTTTCAATACGCACCTGTTCTCCAAGT
>JAAFHQ010000518.1 GCA_013298445.1 Chitinophagales bacterium
ACTCAACTTGCCATTATGATCAAATTTCTGTCATCCGACGAAGAAAAACGTGTCATCGACTGCATCAAAGAAGCAGAAGGGGCAACGACTGGTGAAATTCGGATACATCTACAAGGCAAAGTACACAAAACGGCCTGGGAAGATGCACTGGGTGTATTTGACCACCTCAAAATGGCCAACACCCAGGAGCGGAATGGGGTACTGATTTTTATCGTACCTAAAGATCATCAGCTGGTCATTATTGGCGACAAGGGAATTCACGATCGGGTGATGAACGATTTTTGGGTTAGTGTACGGGATGAAATGTTGAAGCACTTTCGCAATAAGGATTTCGCCGAAGGCCTTTGTACTGGAGTACGCCTGATCGGGATGAAATTAAACAAATACTTCCCAGCTCAAGCCGGAGACGAAGAAAATCCGAACGAACTACCAGACGATATTTCCTACGACATGTAGGCTCTTTTTCTTAAATCATTTGTGATGAAAATGAAATCCCTGCTGTTGTTGTTGAGTTCACTGTGGCTACTGAATGGGGTTTTTGCCAAAGAAATTCCCGCTCGCCCACAAACGATGGTGAACGATTACGCGGGTGTATTGAGTCCGGCGCAAGCCAGTGCACTGGAGCAAAAATTGCGGGCTTACCAAGATTCAACTTCTACTCAAATTGCCATAGTCATCGATGCATCCCTGGAAGGTGAGGATGCTTTTGAATACTCCTTCCGCTTGGCTCAAGCCTGGGGTATTGGCCAAAAAGACAAAGACAATGGGGTGCTGATTTATGTGGCTCAAGCCGAGCGCAAAATCCGCATCGTCACCAACGTGGGGGTACAAGGCTTCCTGACCGATGCGCTCTCGAAACGCATCATCAAGAATACCATTACTCCTGCTTTTAAAAAAGGCGATTTTTATGCAGGCTTGGATGGAGCAGTAAATGACATCATCAAAGTTGCTGCGGGTGAATACACCAATGATTCACCTGCTGGTCAGGCAGGCAGCGGCGCCATCTCTTTTTTGATTTTGTTGGCTATCATTATTGGGGTTATTGTAATGTTCTCCGTACTTTCTCGTCGTTCCAATAATGGCCGTGGCTATTATGGTGGCGGTCGTTACAATGACCGGGGTTATGGCCCTGGCGGCGGCTGGATTATTTTTCCTGGCGGCGGCTTTGGCGGAGGAGGTTCTGATCGCAATAGCGATTGGGGCAGCGGTGGCGACGATTGGGGTGGTTTTGGCGGTAGCGATGGCTTCGACGGTGGTGGGGCTGGTGGAGACTGGTAAATGGAGTTGAGAAGCTGAGAGACGTTCATTTCCTCAATATTTGTGATACTGACTCTGGCAATCTGTGTCTTAAATCTAAATTGTGAAATATGCACTGGGCAAAGGGACTTTTGAGGTTAATGATCTTGATCCTCCCTTTGCCCGTGCTGGCACAAAAATGGTTGCCTGCCAAAAAAATTATCCGACGGGAAGCTAGCGCCAGCGCAGACCAGCGCCCCCGACGCCTGAACATCATTTACCGCAACCCTGAGCATTATGCGCCAGATACTGCTCACCTTGAGCATAGCCCCATCCGCTACCTGCGGATGAATGTGCATTTTATGAACACCCGTAGCCGGGCCTACAATTATGAAGGAGAAGAAGCCATTCGTTTGGCCAAAGACTTGATTTATTATGCCAATCTGGACCTCCAGAAAAACTACAAACTTTGGCAGCCCTATCAGAACAACCTACCCGTCATTCAGCCTCGCTATCAATACGAGTTGACGCCTTCTGCTCCTGGAGCAGCAGACCAGGGTGTTTATTTTCATTATGACGATACCCTGAGTTTCTACATCCACAAAGGCCCTGCTGCCAATCTGGATCGAATGGAAGTAATCAAAAAATACCAGGTACAAGGCGATTCGGTACTCAACATTTTCATTATGCCACACCATCCCGAACATCAGGGCGGTGGAGTAGGAGTCATGCTGGGCAACGCCATCAAAATGGCAGGTATGTTCGAAAGCAAACAACCAGCCTGGGTCCATCGTGGTATTTTGAATCACGAAGTGGGGCATTTTCTGGGTCTGGCTCATGCCTTTTACAACGATGGTTGCGACGACACTCCAGCACACGGCAACCCCTGCTGGAACCAGACTCCCGACCCACCATGTGATACTGCTGCCTCCAACAACATGATGGATTACAACGCCCTACAAAATGCCCTTTCACCTTGTCAAATTGGAATCATGCAGGCCCGGATGGCCGATACCAGTAGTTATGAGCGGCGTTTTTTTATCCCTTATTGGTGCAAACGCCAGCCCGATTATGATTTGACCATTACGGACACCATAGTATGGAAGGGAGATAAAGACTTGTACGGTAACCTCAGGATTGTTGCCGGAGCCGTATTGCGCATTCAGGCCCGGGTGTCACTTCCTGAAAATACCCGCATTACCATCGAGCCAGGGGGGCGTTTGGAATTGAGTAGTGGCGCGCTTTTGCACAATGCTTGTGGGCTGAATTGGGAAGGAATTGATGCCCCACATCGGTTTTTAGGTGTAAGAGGAAAAGTGGTGGCGGAAGAGGGCGCGAGGATTCGGGGGGCGAAGATGATCAGTTTGTAGCAAAAAAAGAGGTGACCCCAATGCTTCGGGACCACCTCTTAAGGGCGATAAAAAAATAAGTGCTCATTTTGCCAAAGGATTAGATGAGTAAACGCTTAATTTCAAGTGTCTCATCTAATCCTTTGGCTCAAGAAAAATGAGCACTTATTTTTGCCCCACTACTTAGGATATAAAACGCATTACTCTATTAAGACTTCTTGTTCTTCTCCTTCAACTGGAACACCCGAGAAAGGTTGAAACCGAATTGAATCTCACCATTCAACCAACTACCGTTGGCATCGGTCAGGAAGGCGCGTTCGTTCATGCCCACTGCATTGGAAAAATGCAACTGGAAAACGTGGCCACCCGTATCGATGTCAAAACCGATGGAAGTTGGGTTGTACGTTGGATCGTCTGGAAAACGATTGAAGGCATAGTAATAATCCACTACGAGTGCTACCCGTTTGACAAACTTGTACCGCAGGCCCATGCCCAGTGCGACCATGTCATTCGATTCCAATTCGTTCTCCACCAGGTTGCGGTGCAACAGGGTAGGAACCAATTGTGCCGAAAACTTTTCACTGAACTTGCGCCCTACGATAGCTTGGGCGTAATAGGCCGTCCGGCGTGCAAAATTTGGCTCAATCTCTAGGCTGGAGAAAGGCTCTTTCAGCCCATTATGGGTAAGCCCTCCGACCAAAACCACTGAAACGGGAATACTTTTGCTGCCCCTGCTTTGCCACAAGAGGCGGTACTTCAAAAAGCCATCCAGTTCCTTGCGGGAAGTACTACGGCCAATACCCACCGTGAGATTAGGCATGATGCCATAATCAAAGCCCATCCGCATGGAGGCATTGTCCAAACCAAACATGTCGTAGAAGCCTTGATTGATTTTGCCAAAACGGTGCAGAATCCGAAAATCGAGGGCACCTGCATCCAGCATTTCCATGCTGTGGCCATTGATCACCCGTGGTGATTTAAAGGCGTTGACCACCTTGTCACCCGTTTCCTCTTCGCCTAGAAGGCCCAGCAGATCATCCTGTGCGAAGAGATTGCCGCTAATGTTGAGTAAAAGCGCCAATAGCGCTAATCGTTGCCAGAGTTTTTTCATTGTTCTTATTTACCGTTTAGGATTTCCAAGGCTGCACTTACAGTGATTTTGGCACTTTCTGCAATTTTGACAAACACCACCGTAGGAATATCAATTTTATAGTCCTTAAGCGGTACATCAAAACCCGAACTTACCAAAATTTTACCTTTTTCGATGGTAATGACTCCTTTGACGTTCACTTCTTTGGTCACGCCATGTAAGGTCATGATCCCATTTACTGCGACTGGATAGGTTCCATCCTTGTCAAAGTTAACTTTGCTGATGTCGTTGATTTTGCCTTTGAAGGATGCTTTTGGATATTTTTCACTTTCAACATAGTTTTCGTTGAAGTGTTTCTGCATCAATGAGTTGGCAAAAGCAAATTTAGTCATGGTCACTGCCCATTCCATTTGCCCGGTAGCGGCATCCAATACACAGGTAGCAGCGGTATTTTTGGCTTTGATTTCTTCAATATCATCCAATTTTCCCTCGGCATCAAAGATGACGGTCCCGGTACGGGTGAAGTACTTGGATTGGGCATTTGTAGTGGTAATGATGCTGGCGAGCAGCATCAGCAGATAGAAAAAGCGGGTTGCGTTCATAGAATTAAAGTTTTTTTTCTTGTTCTCTTCTAAAAATCCTGTGGATAAATCCGTCCCACGAATAAATTCATGGGGTGGAGCTATGGGTGGCCTCCCACGGATAAATCCATGGGTTGGCGATATCTCTTGGGCGGTGGAAGGCCAACACACCCACACTTACACACATCACACTCACACCCATTCTTGCGGATAAATCCGTGGGTTGGCGACGGTTTAAGTTTAGTTGTTCAGGGCGCCGAGGCGAATCCATTCTTTGATAGAGCTGATTTCGCAGGAAGGAAGCTTGGCGGCCCCATCAGGCATACGTACAAAACCAGCATCATGGTTTATACTCCCAAACAAACTCCCGTTCTGAACGTACCTTTTAACGTTTGCATGTGTTGCAAGATCGATGTTCCCGGAAGGAGCACTGCCTGCATGACAACCATTACAAGAACGGTCCAGAATTGGTTTTACCGTTTTTGAATAGGTCACTTTGCTCACATCGCAGTTTGTACTAGCGCAAGTAGTATTTTTGGCACCTTGTTCAATCCAGAGCGCGATGATACCAATCTGCTCAGCGGTAAGCCGGTTGTAGGGTTTCTTAGGCATCAACTCATCGCCCACTGAAACCAAAACCTGGTAC
>JAAFHQ010000517.1 GCA_013298445.1 Chitinophagales bacterium
ATGACATTAAATAATTTTGTACTCGTTCCTTCATATCCTTGATTTATGCTCTACTTGGCAAAACTAAAACATTTCTTTAGGACAAACCAAGCTTTTTTGAGATTAAACGATGTCAAATAAAGGTTGAACGCTTGATTGGCATCAATAGCAGCCAAGATCCTACCTGGATGATAAAATATTTAATTTGTTACCCTAATAGTCTTTGTTATTGACAGTAGTCTACTGTTTCATCCGCTTCATCTTTTGTTTTACCAGCTCACTGCGAGATTTTAGAGCCTGCAACAGCAAAATATGGAAAACACTTTCCTATGTTCCTTTCCCTAAACCTTCTTTTTTTCTAATTGCCTACCAAACACAAGTGAAGGCTGCTTATATTGCTAAAGTAACGATTGGCTTTTTAGGTAATTAGCGACTTGAATCAAAAAGAAATTTATGGCAAAAGAACTTGAAGAACTTAAGGAGTTGATCATGGCAATGGAGCAGCACTACCCTGATCTAGGTACCATTATCGGCGTAAATGAAAAAAAATCAGCCTCTAAACTCGCTAAGTTATACCAAGGTATTGCTAGCGGTGATTACCTCAGCGACGAGGTAGCATCCGCTCAACTTTATGCAGATGAGCTCGTCGGTTCAAGCTACCGCAAACTAAAATTTTCTCTCCGTGAAAAGTTAATCAATGCCCTGCTCAATAGCGATTTGAAATCCAAGGAGGCAAACGAATACCAGAAAGCCTATTATGATTCCTACAAGCAATGGGCTGCTGTAAAAATATTGTTTGGTAAAAACGCAAATATTGCGGCAGTTACTCAGGCTTTAAAATTACTGAAGCTGTCCGAACGTTTTGAGTTTAATGCAATGGCAATGGGCCTCGCCTCTACTTTGCGAATTCATTACGCTATTAGGGAAGGAGATTTGGATAAGTTTGCACATTATACCAAACGCTATGATTTTTATTTGGGGTTGTTTCGTTTGGAAGGAAAAGCAGAGGAGCTTTACCTCGATTCAGTGATCGCAGAAGTGAACAGCAAAGAGCAGAAGTCAGGCGCTATGCCTGCATTGGAGGATGCTTTTCAACAAATATCGGCTTTGTTGCAAAAAGGCCATAGCTATCGGCTCAATTTGTACGCGGCCTTAGTTCAGTTTTCTTATTTCAGCGCAAAAAAAGATTATACAGCAGCAAAAGAAGTATGTAAAGCACACATCGACTATTTTACGAATAAAAGCTATGAAGCACATGTGCCCTTGCAAATTCTATGCTACCAGCTACTGATTTGTTGCTTTAACCTCAAACAATTTTCGGAACGCATTGAATTGACCCAGATTTGCAAACGGTACATGCAAGAAGGAAGCTACAATTGGTTCAAATACCAGGAAGTACTGCTGCAAATGGCCCTTTATGAAGGAGATTATGCTTCGGCATTTGATATCCATTACCAGGCTACCAAGCACCCTCGATTTTCATTATTGCCTGAAAATGTAACCGAAGTATGGATGGTCATTCGCGCCCATTTGTACTTTTTGGCAATCTCGCAGGCCGTTGAATTTAACCCCAAACGATTTTCAATTAAGTCGTTCCGGGCTAAAAAATTTGACAACGAAACGCTGCTTTACTCCAAAGACAAGCGGGGTTTAAACATCACTATTCAAATCATTCAATTTGTGATCCTGTTGGTGGAAAAAAAACGCACGGAAGCCATTGACCAGATTGAAGCCCTGGAGCAATACGCCTATCGGCATTTGCGCAAAGAAGAATACCTGCGCCATCGCATTTTTATCAAAATGTTGCTTTCTATCCCTTTGTCGGCATTCAACGAACCGGAGTTTAAAAAGAAAAATGAACAGAACCTACAAAAACTGAACTCAGCCCAATCCTTAACCAATGCACAATTGTCGGAAATAGAGATTCTTCCGTACGAAAGCATCTGGGAAATCCTTTGTAATGTGTTTCAATCCCTTCCCTCTCGTGCTTGAATTTAGCTGCCTATTCTCATGCTTAGCTGCAACTTATTTTAACCAGTAATATTGTCTTTGCATGAAAAATTTATACCATTTTACCCGAAAGGAACAGTTATTGCGTCTTTTTGTTCCAACCACACTGGTGGTCGTAGATGTGACTACTGTTTGACCGTTTTTCTATTTTAACTATTGCGCGGTTGTACCCTCGGTGAAAGCCGGGGGTTTTCCTACAAGTTTAGCGTAACAAAAAAGCGCTAAAAGATGTATTTTCGCGCTTGTCTTCCAGGTTGTTACGCTCGATTACTTTTTTTCAATAAGCATAATCTTAGCAAGAATACCACTCTAACTGTTGCTGCAGTAGTTGCACAGTTGTTTAGCTTTGCAACATAAGTTTCCAGCCATCGCATCGTCTTTATGTACCCTTGGGTATGCATTACAAATCAGGTAAACAAACACCAATGTCGATTTATTTGTATCACCGTGGTATGGAATCCCATTCTATCCCAAAACTATTGGCAACACAGGTTGTATTTGGTTCTCCGAGGAAAAAATGCCAGGGTTCGGGCATTTGTAAGCTGTACACACTGCACGCACAAGAAAGAACCCATAGCCCTTGTGCTATGGTAGAAGGGGAACTACTACTTTCAGAATTTCGATTGGCCTTGCTGGTGCCCAGTCAACAAGTATCTGCCCAGCATTTTGGAGGCACCCACTTCATCATGGAGGAAGATTTTGTTCTGCCAACTTGGCTGAACAAATTTGAGCATGTAGCCGCACGCTATATTCCGGCGGGCGCTTACTCCTTTCTGCGCACCAACAAAAGCCTGTATGTTGAATTCCCCTTGCTGGTGCAGCAGTGATTTGCATTAAGCGCAACCTTTTATACTTTTTGTTCCCCCTTTTTTTATTTTTTTTAATGCTTAGCATAAGGTAACAAACTTGCAAAAAAAAATGGAAGTAAATAACTGATTATTAATGATTTAATTCATTTTGTGCCTTAAGAATATCGCTGAAACCTGCTTCAAAAACGCCCTCTGCGTTGCCTACCCTTATATACTTAAGCCTCATTTTTGTAGCACGCTAATTTGGCATTTCATAACCAATAATCATCCTCATGGAAACACTACACACCATACTGGCACATCAATTTATTGCTCAAATTGTAATTGATGTCACCACAGTGTAGCCGAGCCTGTGCTACCCCCTGAATCATAATCACTTCTTTGATCCCTATAAAAACACACTAAGCCATATTCATCGCCTTCGGGAGAATCAACCCGAAATGGGGGAAAGTGTGGCAAATGTGTTTGAGCATACCAGCAAAAATCAGTCATTCCACTTTTTATGCCAGTAAGGCAACCAAATCAATACTCATGAAAAAAAATTTTACACAGCCAGTTTTTCTTCTTACACTTCTGCTGCTTGGATTCGCATTTATTTGTGGAATCTTACAGCGTGTAATTCATTTTTTTCAAAGCATAGATTTATTTGCCTCGCCTCACAGGAAAAGCATAAAAATACCGCTGTTTGTTGCTAGCATCTTAATCTGGATGACTGGTGTTCTTGAAGCTCAAGTATCCGGCACCGTATTCAAAGACTTTAACGCCAACGGCACCCAGCAAAGCACGGCTACCTACAGCGAACCCGGCGCGGCGGGTGTAGTGGTCAATGCCTATAACTCTAGTGGCGGAACGCTTACCGTAAGTTATACCGGGGGCGGGGCATCCACCAATAGCACAGGTGGCTATTCGGTCACAGGCGGAGTTTTAGGGCAAATTAGACTAGAATTTATCCTTCCTGATGCCTACACCTTTGCAAGCAATGGGAGTAGCGGAGGAACCACTGTAATGTTTCCTACCTCAGGCACTCAGAATTTGGCTGTGAATTACCCACAAGACTATAGTCAATCGAATCCACAAGTACTGATACCGTGTTATGTTGGTGGAACCTTGAACGGTTTAGCAGCAACAGAACCTGCAGTTGTACGCTTCAATTATTACGGCAATGATAAATACATTGGCCAGCCGGGGTATGTTTCACCCATAAAGGTGGCGGAACACCAGGCGGTTGGTGGGCTATATGGAGTTGCATATTCCAAGGTGACAAAAAAGAGTTTTGCTTCCGCAGCCTTGCGCCGACACGTCGTGTATGGGCCGCTTGGTGTTGGGGGGATTTATCAAATTGATCCCATTGCAGGTACGACCACCAGTTGGCTTGATATAGAAACATTGGCAGGTATAGATGCGGGTATGGATACTCGTAATGCACTCGACCCAGCAAATTCCATTCCTCCAGACCCTGAGGATAATAGTTATGATGTTCTATCCTTTCCTTTGATTGGAAAAACTTCGTTAGGAGATATTGATATTTCGGATGACGGACAAACCCTGTTTGTGGTCAATCTTTTTCAGCAGTCTTTGGTGGCAATAAACGCCAATACCCCGGCACTGATCGGAAGTTATCCAATAAACGCGGCTGCATTGGGCCTCAGCTGTCCACAAAGCGATTTCCGCCCTTGGGGGCTTAAGTATTACAAGGGGAAATTGTATGTTGGCGTTGTTTGCACTGCCCAAAGTACGAATAACCCTGCTGATATGATGGCTTATGTGCTGGAGTTTGATCCGGCAAATCCTGGGGCAGGCTTTAGCATATTTTTCTCACTTTCGCTAAATTATACTAGAGAAAGTATGAATTGGCAGCCTTGGAATGAAAATTCCTATGACCCAGGTAATGGCCCAGAAGATTCGCGCAATCCCCAAGCCATTTTGTCGGACATAGAGTTTGATGTAGATGGCTCCTTGCTGTTGGGATTTATTGACCGACATGTTATGATGTTTGGTAGTTTTAATGCCCCACCTGATCCAACAGCTACCTCAAATGCAAGCACTACGGCATTTCCTCATGGAGATTTGTTGCGGGTTTGTAAAACAGGTAGTGGTTTGGTAC
>JAAFHQ010000519.1 GCA_013298445.1 Chitinophagales bacterium
CCAGCTGGAATTTGCACCATACCCGCAGGGATAGTCTGACTGGGAAAAAAAGTCGCTTTTTGGCTGATCAGTCGGGCCAGTCCTGTCTCTACCTCGATTACCCGTTCATCCAGCAACTCGCCATTGTCAAAAAGTTGGATGGCGAACTTTCCTTCGGGCCGTTCAAATACCTTGTGCAAGGCAATTTGTTGGGCACTGATGCCATAGATTTTGGGCGTTTGATCGTAAGCCGGATGCCCTGACCAGATGCGGATTTCCTGCCCCCGAGCCGCCGAAAAACTCAACACATCTCCTTTGCGTTCTACCTGCAAAACATTTGGCAAAACGGCAATTGCGCCCACTGCTCCTTCATTGTTCGTACCCAGCCACTTTTGGGAAAAGGCTTCCAGGTCAGCCGAAATTGCCCATTTCCCATTTTTTTCACTTGGATTTAATTCCTCATGGTTCCACAAATCGACGACATGATAACCCGCTTTTACTGGCGTTTCAAACAAAGGCCCCTTGTACCCGGCAGGCTGTAGACTGAACAGCGTGAACATCGTTTTCTCCGTTCCCGGCCATTGATTGATATAAATACTATCGCGTTGGCTAGGCCAAAGCGGCACGTA
This sequence comes from Chitinophagales bacterium, assembly GCA_013298445.1. GTDB lineage: Bacteria > Bacteroidota > Bacteroidia > Chitinophagales > Saprospiraceae > Haliscomenobacter. The sequence goes on from JAAFHQ010000519.1 coordinate 609, forward strand.
TTTTTTTTGGAAAAAAACGGCAGAATTCTCCCGCAACACCCGCAGGGTTCGGCCCCAAAAACGATAATCTTCTTCCACCCAATTCGGGTGCCCCGGACGAAACTGATTGACCTCCGTACCATAACCATTAAACATCGAAAGGGCATACTCTCGCCGAATTGGCTCAAGGTAGATTTCGGCAACCCGGAAAATAGCAAAATCGGGCCGGATGAACTTGTTCAAATTGAGCAGGGGAGGGTAGTACAAGGCATTGTGCACCCGACCAGACACGATGCCGGGCATATCGCGGGGCACAGCCATACCTTCGCTGTACATGATGACCCCGGGGCGAACTTTATCGGCGGCGGCCTGGCGTTCGGGGGTGGATTTGCCTTCGGTATCCAGCACCACACCGTCGGCACTGATCGCTTCAATCATTTCGGCCATTCCCGTGTGGTGGTCTACCCAACGGGTGCTTTCATCCCAGGGATTATAGCTGATGAAAAATTTGGTCTGGTACTTTTTGCGTCCCATTTCGGCCAACTGGTTTAAAGCTTTTAGCCCACCTGGCAAGGCGCGGTACATGTCCCATTGGTTGCGCTGATCCAGGCCCAGCATCGGCCAATTGGGCCAAATGCCTACTACTTCATCGCCACCGTATAGGGTTTTGGCTTTTTTCAAAAAGTCTTCGTAGCGGTATTTTTGGGTTTGAGGATCGTAAAAATCCTTGTCCCAGGCCATGATCAAGTGCATGGCGTAGGTTTTGCGGATCCATTGCAAATCTGGGCGTTGATAGAGGGTTTCGTCAAATTTTTTCCCCTCCAAATCAAACAAATACTGCTCCTGGAACATGCGCCGCAAGCCCTCCTGCCAATCGCCCTGGTAAGGCATGACCCAATATTGGTAAGTGGTACTGCCTCCCGGCAATAAAATGGTCTCAAAACGGCGGCGCTGGATTTTTTGATTCCAGGCAACGCGGCGCGTGAGGGCACAGTAATTTTGGCCATTGGCAGCTTTGGCATCTGCATAGCCGAGGTGCCAGGCGTTGTCGGGCACAATTACGTTGACGGGTTTTAGGCCAGGGCGGAAAAGGTGGGTGCGGGAAAGGCCGTGTTTGCCGAGGCCAGTCATGTAAATGCGCTCCTCACTCGCACCAAAAGGGACTACATTTTCCAGCGTTAGGGTATCTCCAAGGTTGTTGTTTTCAAAACGCATAGCGAATTTGGCGTATTCACCCAGGGCTTTTTCAGGCCAAAATGCCAGATTGAGCTTGCCCAGCTGATAGTAAGTGGTGTCCTGGATTTTGCGTTGGAAAACGGCGTCTTTGCTGAAAATCGTTTTTCCATTGAGGACAAAGGAGCCTAACTCAAATTCAGCGTTTTGATGGCGCAGCTTTGGCGCGTTTTGGGCAAAAATAAATTGGGGAAGGAACAGACAGAACAGCAATAGGGTACGTGTCATTTCGCGCTGGTTTTAGTGGTCTCAGGTTTTATTAGGGCTTGTTGCGGGGATTTAAAAGAAATAATTTACTTTTGAATAATCTACTTTTTGCCTGAAAACTTGAACAAGCGCTAAAAAACACCACCTTGAAACACTTCGCCCTATTGTTGCTCTGGCTTGTTTCTGCACTTTTTGGTTGCAACAACCGCAATTCCAAAAAACCGAAGCAAGACCTTCCCTGGTTTCCCAATACCGACAATCCTGCCGTGCAAGTCATGGAAATTCCGTTGGACAGTGGGTATACCGTACAAACCTTTTTCATTTCTCCTGAGCGGAAAGAAGTGTATGTAGTGGCACATACCAGAGTGGTGATCAGCGGCCAGTACAAACTGGAGGATCGTTTTCGCACCGACTATTTGCTGTTGCACCTGGATGCCCAAGGCCAGGTGTTGCAACGCCAGGAATTGCCGGGTTCGAGGCATAGTAGTTCAGCTGCCCTTTGGATGGAACACCAAAATCTGGTGTTTTATCTGGATGACAAAGTTCGTTTGTACGATGCAGGGAGCATGAAAATTACAGAAGAGATTCCTTGTTATGTACAACATGATTTTCCGTCCACTAAAAACCTCGTGGAGTTATTCCCGGAAGAGCAATTGGAGTTGTACCTGCCTGCCCGGGAAAAGGCGCTCAACAAAAGTGTTTCAACCCGAGTGCTCAGTTTGCCCAGTGGGGGAGGGCTTGTACTGCTTTTAGAGATGGCGAAGGAAAAAAGAAGTGTTTGGGCCATTCTGGATTCTCTGGAGGCTGATCAATTTACGCGAAAATATGGCCAAATTGAGGCTCCATCTAACCCCGGCTGGAATTACAATTCTGAAACTGGCCTTTTCCGCCTGGAGGATGGAAGTATGGTTTTGGAAACAACTAAAGAGGTCTCCATGGGTACTCAACTGGATTATCCCAATTACAAGTCGCGCTCAGCCATGCAGTACGAATTGCTGATCGGAGGCAAAAAGGCCCATTTTGCGACCACGGATCGCTTTCGGTATCCGCTTTATGTACGTTGCGCACAAAACGATTATCTAAGTGCTTCCGGGACAGAGGCCTGGGTTGCTTACGATGGAAAACTGTATCGCCTGGAATAAACCTGTATCCATTTTCTACCAAATAAATAACCATGCAAAAAACACTTACTTTTTGTCTTCTTTTATCGCTGGCTAGCCATTGGGCCTTGGCACAAAACCCCAATCCGCTCTACCTGCAAACCAGCGAGATGGCGAACCAAATGGTGCAATACGACGCCGACAAAGGCAGCATCATGCGCTTTTATGCGACGAACAACCCAATGGAATTTCGGGGTCAGGGTTCCAGCTACAACTCGCCTGAACGGCGTCAGCGCTTACTCGGACTGATCACAGCCAATCTCAAACAGTTAGAATCGATCGATTTTGACAAAATGAACGTCAATGGCAAAGTCGATTATTTGTTGTTCAAACGCAACCTAGAAGACGAGCAGTATCAACTGCAGGCCGAGCAAAAAAACTACGATCAGATCGTCCAACATTTGCCCTTCTCTGACCACATTTACACCCTCATTAAGTCTCGCAACCGGGGCCAAAGTGTGAATGGACAAGAGGTGGCCAAGGCCATGAATGACATCCTGAACGAGGTCAAACAAGCCAATGGCAAACTCAAAGCGGTAGAGCCATTTGACCAAAACCTCGCCAATCTGGCCTCTGAAGCCGTCAAAGGCATGCAAGCCATCTTGAAAAGTTACTACAATTTTTACAATGCTTACGACCCGCAGTTTTCCTGGTGGGTACCCAAAACCTACACGAGCCTGGATGCTGAACTTGAAACCTACGCCAAAGGCCTGGCAGGCAAAGGCAAAAGCACCAGTACGCAAAAAGACGACGGCAGTGGCATAGTGGGCAAACCAATTGGAAGAGAGGAATTGATTCGTCAGCTCAAGCTGGAGTTTATTCCCTATACCCCGGATGAATTGATCGACATTGCCAATAAAGAGTTTGCCTGGTGTGATGCGGAACTACTGAAGGCCAGCAAGGAAATGGGCTTTGGTAACGATTGGAAAGCCGCACAAGAGAAGGTCAAAAACAGCTTTGTACCCCCAGGCCAACAGCCTGAAGCGATGTTGGAACTGTACGACCAATCAGTAGCTTTTTTGAAAAAATACGACCTGGTGACCATCCCCCCGATCGCCGAAGAAACCTGGCGGGTCAACATGATGTCGGCTGAACGCCAACTAGTTAGCCCCTTTTTTTTGGGCGGAGAGTCGCTGATCATTTCTTATCCGACGCCCACCATGAGTTACGATGAAAAAATGATGAGCATGCGCGGCAATAACCCGCATTTTTCAAGGGCTACTGTGCACCACGAGCTGATTGCTGGGCACCATTTGCAGGGCTTCATGAACAACCGCAACAAAACCTACCGCAAATTCGGCACTCCCTTTTGGCACGAAGGCAATGCCTTGTACTGGGAGTTTTTGTTGTGGGATATGAAATTTCCCCGTTCGCCGGAGGATCGCATCGGCATGTTGTTTTGGCGCATGCACCGTTGTGCCCGGATTATTTTTTCCCTGAATTACCACCTCGGCGAATGGACTCCGCAGCAATGCATCGACTTTTTGGTGGATCGGGTTGGGCACGAACGCGCCAACGCGGAAGGAGAGGTGCGTCGCTCTTTTACGGGTAACTACGGTCCACTCTACCAATTGGCTTACATGGTTGGTGGCCTACAGTTTTATGCCCTCAAAAAAGAACTGGTCGACAGTAAAAAGATGAGCATCAAACAATATCACGACGCCATTTTGCAGGAAAATGCCTTGCCTGTGGAAATGCTTCGCGCCATTTTGAC
>JAAFHQ010000052.1 GCA_013298445.1 Chitinophagales bacterium
CGGAGATGATCAACTCAGCCGACCAGCTTTCTTTTTCTAATTGCTCAAACCAGCTCTGTTGGTTCGAATTGGGCTCTAGGTTATCCATTTTCTTGAGTGCTTTTGCGGAATCGGTACAGGTATTGGGTACGGTTTTTTTTGTCTTCTTTGACGATTAAGGTTTGAGTCTCATACACAAATCCACAGCGTTGAACCATTTTTTTTAAGGTTTCCGGGCTGTACATGAGGTGTTGGCAGCCAGGGTGCAGGTCTTTGGCATGCCGGGGCACCAATTCACTGATGTACAATCGTCCATTGGCATTGAGGCTGCGGTAAATATCGCGCAACATCTCATCGGGGTGGCTAAATTCATGGAAAGTTTGGAATAAAATCACTTTATCCATCTGCCCGTCAGGCAAGCCCGTTTTTTTGACACTTCCCAGGGAGGTGCTGATGCTGTTGCTGAGCCGTTGGCCTTTGACGATGGAGTAGTAGCGCTGCACATAACTGGCCTGTTGGGCATTGCAACAAGAAGAGTCGATGTCCACTGCAAAAAACTTGACCCCTTCGGTAAACAAAGACAATGCGCCCTCCCAACGGAGTGCTCCGGCACCGATGTCAGCGACCTTTTCCCCTTTTTTTAGATTAAGGCCTTCAATGTGTTTCATTAAATGTACATCAGCCTTGGCATCAGCCAGAGAGGTATGCTGATAAAAGTAACAGGCATTAAAATCCTTGCTCCCGCTCTGGCCTTTTTGGGCGTACAACAGCGTTGGGAGCAATAAGACTGCGATAAGTTGGTAAATCCGGTATGCTGGCATTGATTCGTCGACGGTGTTTGATGTCTAAACAAAATAGGCAAATAATGGATTAAAAAACTGCTACCTTCATTTAAATTTCATTCGCCAGGGCAAAATTAATGAATTGAGGATATGATCACTCAAAAGCTGCAAAATATGAAGAAGATTACAAGTAAGCTGCTGCTTATCATGGTTTTATTGGGAGTTGTTCAAGCTGTAATGGGGCAAGATTACATCGACCCCAAACTCCTCACTAACCTTGAATACCGCAGTGTCGGTCCTACCCGCGGAGGGCGGGTTACCAGTGTGGCTGGACACCCCAATACTCCTGGCGTGTTTTTCATGGGATCAACGGGTGGAGGCTTGTGGAAAACCATCGATTACGGCCACAACTGGAACAACGTTTCGGATGGCTTTTTTAACACGCCTTCGATTGGCGCTATTGGCATTTCCCCTTCCAAACCAGATGTGATGTACGTTGGCACCGGATCCGATGGCCTGCGCAGTAATGTGATCGCGGGCAAGGGAGTGTATAAATCCACCAATGCAGGCCGCAGCTGGGAAAAAGTAGGTTTGGAAAAAACCGGGCACATCGGAGCCGTTGAAGTACATCCGGGCAATCCTGATATCGCCTTTGTCGCGGCCATTGGCAGTGCCTTTGTACCCAATGTGGATCGAGGCGTTTACCGAACCAAAGATGGCGGAAAGACCTGGGAAAAAGTCCTTTTTTTGAGTGATACCATCGGTTTTTCTGACCTGGAATTTCACCCAAGCAACCCTCAAATCATCTACGCGGGTGCCTGGCGGGCCCAACGCACCCCCTGGACCATCATCAGTGGAGGCAAAGTTGGAGGGGTGTACAAATCGGAAGATGGAGGCAATACCTGGCGTAAAGTTGCTAAGGGGCTGCCTGCGGATTTGATTGGCAAAATTGATTTTGCCGTTTCACCTGCTGACCCTCAACGGGTGTATGCCCTGATCGAAGCCTTACCTGGTGGAGGTTTATATCGTTCCAATGATGCTGGGGAATCCTGGTCTCTGGTTAGCTCCAGCCGGTTTTTGCTCGATCGACCCTTTTATTATTGCAACGTCACGGCTAACCCTTTGAATGCGGACAACGTTTTTGTGAGTGCAACCAGTTTTTTGCGCTCCAACAATGGGGGACGCACCTGGGCGGCACTCAACACTCCCCACGGTGACGACCACGACTTGTGGATCAATCCACGGGATACCCTGGAATGGATCGAATCCAACGATGGCGGTGCAAACATTACCCGAGACGGAGGAAAAAACTGGTCAACCCAGCTCAATCAGGCTACTGCTGAATTGTATCAGGTGGAAATAGACGATCAGTTTCCCTATTGGTTGTATGCTGGTCAACAAGACAATGGCACAGCAATCACTGTACCCAGTTTGCCGCCTTATGATTCACCAGTAGGCCCTATGGGCTATTACCTGCCCGCCGGAGGTTGTGAAACTGGCCCAGCGGTGCCCAAACCCGGCAACCACAACATTGTTTATGCCAACTGCAAAGGTTGTTTCAGTGTATACGACAAACGCAACGGCCAGGAACGCAACTATTTCATTGGTGCCACCAATATTTATGGCCACAAGCCCAATGACCTCAAGTTCCGTTTTCAACGGGTGACCCCCATCCACGTTTCACCCAACAACCCCAAAGTAGTGTATTACGGTTCGCAATACCTACACCGTACACTGGATGAAGGGGTAACCTGGGAAACCATTTCACCCGATCTCACTGCCAATGAACCCGATAAACAAGTAATATCTGGTAGCCCGATTACCCGCGACGTGACTGGCGAGGAATATTACAGCACCATTTACGAAATTCGGGAATCCAACAAAATGGCTGGCCTGATTTGGGTGGGTTCCAACGACGGACCTATCCATGTCACGCGCAACAATGGCAAAAGTTGGCAAAATGTGACCCCAACAGGTATGCCCAAAGGCGGCAGGGTAGACTGTATTGATCCTTCTCCGCATCGCCCCAATAAAGCATATGCTGCTATTCTTTTGTATCAATTAGGAGATTGGCGGCCTTATTTGTACAAAACTGAAAATTACGGCCAATCCTGGACCTTGATCACCAAGGGGATTCCCGAAGATTACCCGGTGCGTACCGTTCGGGAAGACCCCAGCCGGGAGGGATTGTTGTATGCAGGCACTGAATATGGCATGTTTGTTTCCTTTGACGACGGCCAGAATTGGCAGCCTTTCCAGCAAAATTTGCCCATTACCCCCATTACAGACATCAAAGTACACCAGGGGGATTTGGTCATTTCTACCATGGGAAGAGGGTTCTGGATTTTGGACAACTTGTCGGCACTGCACCAATTGGTCAAACCCAGTCTGGCCCAATCGGCTGTCCTCTTCAAACCTCGCGACCAGTACCGCCTGCGTTATTTCCCCAATCGCAAAGGCAGCGAACCCCATTATCCCAGCCCGGGCATCCAGATTGATTATTGGTTAAAAGAGGTGCCTCAGGGCGCAATCACCCTGGAGATCCTCAATGCCCAAATGCAAACCATCCGGGCATTTACTTCCCAAAACAATCCGAGAGATACCTTGAAAATACCCAGCAAGGCGAGCATGGCCATGGGCTTTGTGATTGCTGGTTTCAGTGATGCACTGCGTACCACACCTGGGATTCAGCGCTTTGTTTGGGATTTACGGCATTTGGGACCATGGGACCGTAGTGGAGTTCGTTCCAGCCGGGGAGCACCTATGGCCGCACCTGGGCAGTATTTTGTTCGTATGACGGTAAATGGCGTGGCATCTTTACAAGGCTTTAAGGTCTTACCTGATCCTCGTCTGATCAATGCGGGCGTGACTACGAAAGACCTTCAGCAGCAGGAAGCATTGTCTTTACAAATCATCGAACTGGATAGCCGCAGCCGAATTTTGGGTGCTACCATCACCCAGGAGCGCGCGAGCGCCCAGCAAAAAAATGACACAGCACTTTCGACGTTTTACAATGACTTGTATTCGGAATTGTTTATGGCCGAAGGCCGTTATATGACCCCACGGCTGATTGAACAGATCACTTACCTACGCGGCATGCTCGATCAGGGTGATCAACGACCCGGTAAGGATGCCTATGCACGGTATGAAGAATTGAAAAGTTGGTACAACCGTTTGGCCAAACAAGCCGTAGATAAGGTAGGTAACCGCAAGGAATTTGATTTAATCGATTGATGATATCGTAGGGGCGGCCCTTTGTGGCCGCCCTAAATAAAAAAAGGCGATCAAAATGATCGCCTTTGTTGCAGCCCGTACGGGAATCGAACCCGTGTTACAGGAATGAAAATCCTGCGTCCTGACCCCTAGACGAACGGGCCATCTAGGTGAATTTTCTTATGAAACTCGGACAAGTGAAAAAAAGTTCCAGCTTGTGGAGAAGTAGCCCGTACGGGATTCGAACCCGTGTTACAGGAATGAAAATCCTGCGTCCTAACCCCTAGACGAACGGGCCATTGGAGGCATCAAACCCTGAAAAAGTGACTTCAATGTTTGTGTGCTTCCCAATTGGGACTGCAAAGATAAATTCGACTTGCTGAATTACACAAGAACTCGAGCAAATTTTTTTTGATTTTTTTCATTTTGCCTGTTTTTCGATCAGATTTAAGTAGTGACGATGGTGAAAATGAGGAAATTGCCGCATGAAAAAAAAACTTAAACAAGCACTTGAAAAACGATAATGAATATTTTTTTACCTTTGCGCTGCATTTTTTGCCCTTACCAACCGAATACCTAGCTGAACAAGCGCAAATGAGTGTTCACTATACACCAACTTTTACTCATCAAATAAACACATCCACTCATGGCAAAAAGAATTGCTATCAACGGATTTGGACGCATTGGCAGAATTACCCTGCGCAATCTATTGAAAATGAGCGACGTTGAAGTCGTTGCCATCAATGACTTGACTGACAACCTCACGCTGGCTCACTTGTTTAAGTACGACTCTGCCCAAGGGAAGTTCGATGGCACTGTAAGTGCTGATGATAAATACCTTCACATCAATGGAAAGTCAATTTTGGCTTTGGCAGAAAAAGATCCTACCAAGTTGCCTTGGGGCGATCTGAACATTGATGTAGTCATTGAGTCAACTGGTCGTTTTACCACCAAGGATGAAGCTGGATTGCACTTGACCGCTGGTGCTAAAAAAGTAGTTATCTCCGCTCCAGCCAAAGGTGACCTGCCTACCATCGTTTTGGGCGTAAACCAGGACAAAATCAGTGCGGACCACCACATTTATTCCAACGCTTCTTGTACCACCAACTGCCTCGCGCCAATGGTGAAAGTATTGGATGACCTGCTGGGCATTGAGACTGGCTTCATGACCACGATCCACGCATACACTGCTGACCAGCGTTTGCAGGATGCGCCTCACTCCGACCTGCGTCGCGCGCGTGCTGCTGCGGTTTCCATCGTGCCTACCAGCACTGGTGCTGCTTCGGCTGTAGGTTTGGTATTGCCACACTTGAAAGGCAAACTGAATGGCAACGCAATGCGTGTACCAACCATCACCGGTTCGGTAACCGACTTTTCTGCAGTGGTTAAAAAGACTGCTACCGTAGAAGAGATCAACGCTGCTTACAAAGCCGCTTCTGAAGGTGCTCTGAAAGGCATCCTGGAATACTGTGTTGACCCAATCGTTTCTGCGGACATCATTGGTAACCCACATTCCTGTATTTTCGACATGGACATGACCATGGTCAGTGGCAATCTGGTTAAAGTGGTAGGCTGGTACGACAACGAAGCGGGTTATTCTGCTCGTTTGGCTGATCTGGCAACACGTATCTAAGTTTTGTAAAAGTTGGAAGGTTTAGGGAGGTTGAGAAGGTTGAGGCTGCCGCAATCGATTTTGACAAAGCTTGTGTCTAAGTCTCTGCGGTAGCCTAAACCTCTCTCAACCTTCTCAACCTCCCTCAACCTCCTCAACCTTTAACCATGCAGAACATCAACTTCTCCAATAAAAAGGCATTGGTGCGGGTGGACTTTAACGTGCCACTTGACAAAAAGACCTTTGCCATCACGGACGATACCCGTATTCGGGCGGCCATTCCCACCATCAAATACATTTTGGACCATGGTGGCTCAGCGATTCTGATGTCGCATTTGGGTCGCCCTGATGAAAAACTGCTCCCCGACGGCTCTATCGATGTGGCGCGTTTCACCATGAAGCATACGGTAGCCCATACTGCTGAATTGTTGGGGGTACCTGTATTGTTTTGTGAAGAGTTCGTCGGCCCCAAGGCTGCTGCCATGGCTGCTGCCCTGCAACCCGGGCAGGTGCTGATTCTCGAAAACACCCGCTTCCTCAAGGGAGAGGGCAAAGGGGATGTAGAACTGGCCAAAACACTGGCCACTTATGGCGACGTATACATCAACGATGCCTTTGGTTCCGCCCACCGGGCGCATGCTTCTACCACCACGGTAGCTCAGTTTTTTAGTGCTGAAAACAAAGGCTTTGGCTTTTTGATGAAAGCCGAATTGGACAATGCTGACCGGGTATTGAACAACCCTGATCGCCCACTCACCGCGATTGTCGGCGGAGCAAAAGTATCCGATAAAATCCTGCTCCTGGATCGGATGCTTGACTACGTAGACAACCTCATCGTTGGTGGGGGTATGGCTTATACTTTCATCAAAGCGCAAGGTGGCCAAATTGGCAATTCCTTGTGTGAAGAGGACCGCCTCGAATTGGCCAACCAACTCATCGCCAAAGCAAAGGCCAAAGGTGTGAAATTACTTTTACCTGAAGATTCATTGGTTGCGGATGCTTTTAGCAACGATGCGAATCGTAAGGTAGTTGCCAGTAATGCCATCGAACCAGGTTGGATGGGGTTGGATGTAGGCGAAAAAGCTTGTGCTGAATTCAGCGCAACCATTTTGAATTCCAAAACCCTGCTTTGGAATGGCCCAATGGGGGTTTTTGAATTTGAAAACTTTGCCAAAGGCACCAAAACCATTGCTGAGTCAGTAGCCAAGGCTACGGCAAACGGTGCTTTCTCCTTGGTTGGAGGTGGTGATTCGGTGGCCGCGGTGAATCAAATGGGCTTGGCCGATGAGGTCAGCTATGTATCTACTGGTGGTGGAGCTATGCTGGAACTACTTGAAGGCAAGGTTTTGCCAGGGGTGAAGGCGATAAAAGAGTAAAGTTTAGAAGTTGAGGGGTTTAGAAGTTGAGGCTACCGCAGTAACTTAGACGCTACGGGTTCAAATCGCTCGCGGTAGCCTCAACTTCTCAACCCCTCAACTCCTTAACTTTTTTAGCCCAACAAAATGCGCAACGCGTAAACCGAGAACCCCATGCAGACCACCATCGGAATGCCAAACAACAACAAATTGAGCTGGCTTGGATTGGCATTTACGATCCGCAACATAATGCACATGCAGGGAAGTGCTACAATAAAAGCCCTGAATTTATTCCATTCATCAATGGAAATACCTTGTAAAGTGTACTGCTGAGCTTGTGGAGGTAATAGCACAAAAAGCAATACAACGGCGACGACAACGGTAAAAACGCCCATGGAAGTTTGTAATTCATGGGATAGGTCTGGTATGTTCCAAACTATGATCAAGGCAAGGATTGGTACCAAAATATACCATTCCAGGCCCTCCACTTTTTGAGCCATGAATAATGCGCCCAAGGCCGAACTAATTAAAATAACAGAATAGGCTAGATTAGCTGGGCTAAGCTGTACGCCACGAGCCAAAGAGGCGTTTGTAAATAGGAAGTACATGTGCGTTCATTTAGGGTACTACAAAGCTAAGATTTTATACTTACCTTGATCAGGATGAATTAATTTTTCATATTATGCTTGAATTGTTTTTTTGGCTAAATGTTCTGATCGTCGTCTATACCTATTTGGGGTATGGGCTCATTTTGCTGATACTCAATTTACTGTTTTTCAAAAAGAATCAATCCACAGAAACAGAAAAGCCTGAGGTAAGCGTCTTAATCGCCGCCTACAACGAAGAGGACTGGATTGTTGAAAAAATCAACAACACCTTGTCTCTGGATTATCCCGCCGAATTGCTAAAAGTGATTGTAATTACAGATGGCTCAACAGATGGAACGTTTCAAAAAGCTAAAAGTTGCTCGGTTCCAACAGGAATGAGTGTTGAGGTGTACCATCAAAATGAACGGAAGGGAAAATTGGCAGCGATCGAACGCATCATGCCATTGGTAAAAACCCCCATCACCATTTTCACCGATGCCAATACCCACCTGAACCAGCAGGCCATTCAACGCTTGGTGTACCATTACCACAATCCAAAAATTGGAGCCGTGGCTGGAGAAAAACGCATCAGCAGCGCCAACAAAGACGAAGCCAGCAGTGCCGGAGAAGGTATGTATTGGAAATATGAGAGCTTGCTCAAACGTTGGGATGCCCAGTTGTATTCGGCAGTGGGTGCCGCTGGTGAATTGTTTTCCATTCGTACAGATCTTTATGAAAACATCCCGGCAGACACTTTAATCGAAGACTTTTACCTCACCATGACCGTGTTGCGTAAAGGCTACCAGATTGCTTATGCTGCCGATGCCTATGCTTTGGAAGGCGCATCAGCTTCGGTAGGAGAGGAGCTCAAACGAAAAATTCGCATTGCTGCGGGTGGATTGCAAGCCTCCTGGCGTTTGCGCGATTTGTTGAATCCTTTTCGCTATGGGATTTTTAGCTGGCAATTTTTTTCGCACAAAGTATTGCGTTGGACATTGGCACCACTGGCTTTGCCAATTGTGTTAATCTTAAATTTGCTGCTGGCTTTTTCAAATGGGCAAGTTTATCAAGGCTTGTTAATTTTACAAATCCTGTTCTATTTATTGGCTTTGCTAGGCTGGGTTTTTGAAAAAAAACAGCTCAAAATCAAGGCTTTTTTCATTCCTTATTACTTCTGTGTGATGAATTATTCGGTTTTTCTGGGTTTTGCACGCCTTTTAAAAGGACAACAAACGGTGTTGTGGGAAAAAGTGGAGCGCAAGCGGAACCAATAAGTACAGGCACCAGTTTTATGGGCACAAAATCCAAGAAACCATGATTCACGCGACCTTAAAAAACCTGCCGACAGAAGACATTTGTATTCAAGTGAGCATCGACAATCACCCCAGACAGTACCTCTGTGAATGTGGGAGTGCCAGCCTGCTGGGAAAAAAGGATTGTTTGAATCTGGGAGTCATTTTTATTAGTCATACCCATATCGACCATTTCGTCAATTTTGATACCGTACTGCGCCATCAGCTTGGTAGTGGTATGCGGGTAGTGATTTGTGGTCCCAAGGGCATTGCCAAACAGGTCCAATCTAAGTTATGGGCTTACAACTGGAATCTGATTTCAGAAGATGAAGTGCAATACGAAATTCGGGAAATTCAGGATGAAAACACCATTAAAATTTATGAGCTAAGGCCGCCAAAATGGGACTTGCAACCAATCACTGAACTGGAAGGGCCAATTATTTGCCAGAATGAATCCCTTACTGTGCGTTTTACGATTCTGGATCACGGAACCCCTTCTATTGCTTATTCTTTCAAAGAGCCGGATGTTGTCAGTTTTTTACAAAACGAATCACCATTTGCGCCTGGCCCCTGGGTCAAAATGGCCAAAGCTGCTTTTTTGGCCAATGAGCCTGAGATGCTGATCAACATTCAGGGACAAAACTACCTAGCTGCTGAATTGTTTCCCTATTTTCGACTCAAAACCGGGTATCACTTGGGGATAGTGATGGATCATTTGGCTTCAGAGGCTAACCATGAGAAAATCATAAAGACCTTTCAAAATGCCGATCAGGTCTTCATTGAAACCTATTACCTCAATGAGGACAAAGAATTGGCTTTGCAAAACCGACACAGCTTTGCCCAGGCTTCGGCTGAAGTGATGCGCAAGGCAGGAGTGAAAAACGCCACGCCGGTTCATTTTTCAAGGCGTTATGCTGAAGAAGAAATTCAGCTTATTCAGCACCAATTCAAAATGGCTTTTGGATGAAAAAAATCGCACTGCTTGAATTACAGGAACATCAGGAAGTATTGTACGGCCTGATTGACCTGCTCCTGATGCAAGCAGTCGAAATTAATGTTTTTGCCCCAGCTTACATGCACGAGCAGTTGAAACCTGAATGGCTGGAAAATGAGCGGCTGCATTGGACTTCTAAACCCCCACAAAGTTCCATTCCCCAATTCATTCATCAAGTGAAGCCACAACTAGATGCGGTCGACCTGATTGTATTCAGCACCCTGGTCAAGCATTTTGCATTTTTTGCCCAACAAACTTTCACTCCGCCTACCATTTTAATCATCCACAAAGGCAATGCTTTTTTTGCCCCTCAATCCAACTTGAGTATTCGAAACATTAAAGACGCTTTGCGTTTTTTGCGCAGTCTTTGGCGTAGAGATGATTTTTTTCGAAAAAAGCTACTGGGAAAAACGAGCTATTCGAGTTTTACTGATCCATTGATTGAAGCCTACATGGAGCCTTTGGTGCCGCCCTTCGTCCAACTTTTATCCGCTTTGCCTTTTGCCTATTTTACCCCAATTTTACCCCAATCCAACACCCCTATCCAAATCGTGGTGCCAGGGACTGTATCAGTACTCACCCGCGATTTTGAATTGCTTTTTTCTGCATTACAAAAAGCCGACGCCTACTTAATTACAGCCGTAACCCTGACTTTTTTAGGCAATGCAAGTGGCCCACGGGCCAGGCCTCTTTTTGATTTGGCCCAAAACAATCACTTTCAAAACATCAATATTCAGACCTTTGTCTCTGTGCTGCCCGAGCAGGAATACCAAAAACAGTTGCAACTTGCCGATTTTTTGCTCTTGCCCTTGCGGGAACAAATCCAATTCGGCACAACTAGGGAGTTCTACGGTAAAACCAGCATCAGTGGCGGAATCAATGATTTGCTGCGCTTTGGAAAACCGACCCTGTTGCCCGATTTTTATCCACTTGACCCGGCCTTAGAAAACCTATCTGGGCGTTTTCACAATGCTGAAGACTTAGCCGATTTGTTGCTCAAATGGGTGAATGAACGCTATTATCTCTCCCTTGCCGAACAGGCTCCTACACTTCTTGTCGCCTTTACCAAAGCCCAACGCAGCCACACTTTGATGGAAATACTTAAACCAGTGCTTAATTTTATTGAAAAATGATATTATCTTTTCCACCGAAAAGACCAAATCCGATTTGGTTAACAATCTAGTTGGGTATAAACACCTTAAACAAGCTTTTAGTCCTAACCATTAACTCATGGAGAACCATAGCCACGATCAACTCAAGCCGTACATTCCGGCTGAAGTAACCAATGTCAAAGAATTTACCGTACGTGCCATCGTTTTGGGCGCAGTTTTTGGGATTATTTTTGGCGCCGCCACCGTTTACCTAGCCCTCAAAGCGGGTTTGACGGTTTCAGCCTCTATTCCGATTGCGGTGTTGGCCATCTCTTTAGGCCGACGTTTTTTAGGCACTACCATTTTAGAAAACAACATCATTCAAACCACCGGATCAGCGGGTGAATCGATTGCGGCCGGGGTGGTATTTACTGTTCCCGCCTTCTTATTTTTGTCTGATCCAGCGATGGGTGACCAATATTTCAAATACACTACCATTTTTACCTTGGCTGTATTTGGGGGCGTTTTGGGCACCTTGATGATGATCCCGCTGCGACGATCCCTCATCGTGAAAGAACACCACAACCTGCCATATCCGGAAGGTACGGCCTGCGCTTCGGTGCTGATTGCGGGAGAGAAGGGGGGCGATTTTGCCAAAACGGCTTATCAGGGTTTGGGCGTAGCGTTTTTGTATGCGCTGCTTCAAAAGGTCTTTCACGTCATTGCCGAGACGCCGGCCTGGGTGACCAAAGCGACCCACAAATACTTTCCGGCGGCTACCGTCAATGGTGAAATCACCCCGGAATACATGGGGGTAGGTTACATCATCGGCCCCAAAATTGCGGGGGTTTTGGTTGCTGGTGGCGTATTGGCCTGGTTGGGTTTGATTCCACTCTTGGCTACTTTGGTACCCACCGAAATCATTGCTGCGCAACTGGTCAAGCTGGGATATCTTTCTGATCTTGCCTCTGCGGGTGGACCGGGCGCCTGGGATCCTGCGACTAAAACTTTCGGAAATATTGCTGCCGCTATTTACCGGGCTTATGTACGCCAGATTGGGGCGGGCGCGGTAGCAGCGGGTGGTTTTATCACTTTGCTCAAAACCATTCCAACCATCGCCGCTTCATTCAGCGAAAGCATCGAGTCTTTTAAAAATCGCTCCGCATCGGAAAGCCGCGCACGTACCGAACAGGATTTGTCGATTGCGGTAGTGGGTATTGGTAGCCTTGCCTTGGTTATTCTGATGCTGGTTTTACCACAAATTCCTGGCAATTCTTTTGGCGGAAAATTGCTGATTGGCCTGCTGGTGATCGTATTCGGCTTCTTTTTTGTGACCGTTTCCAGCCGCATTGTGGGCTTGATTGGCACCAGTTCCAACCCGGTTTCGGGCATGACCATTGCTACTTTGATGGGGACCGCCCTGATTTTTATCGGCTTTGGTATGACGGGTAAAACTTTCGAACCAATGGTTTTAGTGGTGGGCAGTATGATTTGTATTGCTGCTGCCAATGCTGGGGCAACTTCACAGGATCTAAAAACCGGATACATCATTGGGGCGACGCCAAAATACCAGCAGATTGCCCTCTTTGTAGGCGCCATTGTTTCCTCTATTGCCATTGGCGCTACTTTGCAAATCCTGGATACTCCTTCACCGGAACAAGTTTCCCAAGGCATCCAGCACGCCATCGGCAGTGACAAATACCCAGCACCACAAGGAACCTTGATGGCCACGTTGATCAAAGGTTTATTGAGTTTCAACCTCGATTGGCAGTTTGTATTGGTGGGCGCATTTTTGTCTATCACCATCGAACTGTGCGGCGTAAAATCACTTTCTTTTGCCGTTGGTGCTTATTTGCCCTTGTCTACTACACTACCGATTTGGGTTGGTGGGGTTATTCGTGGCATCGCTGATAATGCAGCCAAGAAAAAAGGTAAAGCTGTAGAAGAGGAAGACTTGAGCAAAGGAAACTTGTTTGCAACAGGCCTGGTTGCCGGTGGGGCTTTGATGGGGGTAATCGTAGCAATCTTGTCGGTCAATGAGGGCATTGCCGCAAGAATTGCCCAACTCAACTTGGAGCCAATGCTGCACGGCGCTTTAGGCGAAGGTGGCTTCCAAATCCTGGGGGTATTGTTTTTCGCCGCAATGGGCCTGATTTTGTATCGAATTTCCAGGAAAGATTAACATAAAACAGCAAAATAGTGTTTTACTCGACCGCCCCGAAAGCCTGAAACTTTCGGGGCGGGATTTTAGATCTTGAGAATACTTACTAATTATCTGGTAATCAACCTACCAGAAATCTATTACTCTCCGATAAAAAAGCCATGTACCCAGCAGTGTTATTGTTGGAATAGTGAATGGAATATGGAAACTTTGTAGGCCAAAATGTAGGATGGCAATAATGAACAACACCGTTGCCAGGTGGCCAAAATAATCGGTTTGGGTCCTAAAAGATGGAATCCAACTTCCTATAATGACAGCTATTCCTACCAATGAAACCAAAACACTTGAGAACAAGTCGAAGTTTGGTGCCGCTGAGTAAAATAAGAAACCTGCGCCCATTCCCATTAGTCCAATATAAAGCCACCTGTAAAATGCATTGAAATCGGGTGCACAGTCAAACCCTTTGGCCGGAGGGCGGCTGTTGGCGATGATGCGGCGATTGTAAGTGATGATTTGGTACAAACAAAAGATAAAGGCACGAAATAAACGCAAACGAAACAATGGCCTAAAGATCGGAATAGCCTCACCAAGGATGAAAAACAGAGCCTCTTTGCCGTAAAGTGTTTCACCTGTAACTCGGTCATACAGTGGAATTTCATGACGTGCCCGGTCAATATCAATCTGTTCAATTAATGCTGCAGGCGCTTCTGCGAAACCGATCCGGTTTTCAGGACGCAACCATCCCGCTTGGACAAATCCGCTGGTGTAGGCTTTACAAAGCGGGCAGACATCATCATAAATAATGACTTTTGAATCCAGGTTTTTCGAATTTCCCATATCCTTTGGTTTAAAGAGGCTTTAACGCTGCCGCAACAACAGCGCTAAAGGACCTCTTAGATGGTAGCCCAAAGATATGGCTTTGTTTCTGAAAATTCAATACTTTCAATAAATATTGAAAACAAAATCACCAAACCAATACTTTACTCCCCTTTGCTGTCAGGCGTACATCCTGGATTTTCCCATTATAAGCCACCTTTGTTTGCCCACCTCGTGGTGAACTTATCTCGGTTTTGCTCAATTTTCCATTCACCCAGGTCAAATTCAATACAAAGCCACCACGTGCACATACACCTCGTACCGATCCGTTAGCCCATGCGTCGGGCAAAGCGGGTAAGAGGGTGATTTCGTTGCTGCGAGACTGCACCAACATCTCCAATACTGCCGCGGTACCCCCAAAATTGCCGTCAATTTGGAAAGGGGGATGTGCGTCCATCAGGTTGGGGTAGGCGCCACCGCCGCCATTGTAACGCGTATCAGGGGTAGGGCTGACGTAGCGCATCAACTCGCGGTACATTTTATAAGTGCGGTTG
>JAAFHQ010000520.1 GCA_013298445.1 Chitinophagales bacterium
AGGCGTTAACAATCCATGTTTTGTTCCTAAGAACAGCACAAAGATGCCCTTGAATCCGGCCGTAAATACAGCGTAGATTTGTGTAAACCTGCTACGCGAATCTGCGTATTTTAAATGAGCTTATGCCGAATGGCAAACTGCACCAATCCAGCGATCCCTTTAACTTCCAGTTTTTGGATCAGGTTGTTCCGGTGGGTATCCACGGTACGTGGACTGATAAAGAGTTGAGCTCCAATTTCAGTGCTGGAAAACCCCTGAGCGACCAACTTCAATACATCCAATTCCCGTTCGCTCAGGCTAGACAACCCAGCATCATTGCTTGCAGTTGGCGTTTTTGCCAGGCTCAGGGCCACTTCTCCGGCGTAGTATTTTTCGCCCCTGTACACTTTGGATATCGCGGTGGAGAGTTCTTCAACCGAGGTATTTTTGAACAAAAAACCATCCGCACCTTGCTCAATGGCACCCTGAATGATGCTACGCTCGTTGAGCATGGTGAGCATGATGACTTTAATGCCAAAGTACTCCTGCTTGAGTTGGATCAGCGTTTCCAAACCATTCATCAAAGGCATTTCGTAGTCCAATAAAACCACATCAGCGCGACCCAGGCGGCGAAATGCATCCAGCACTTCCCGACCATTCCCTGCTTCAGCCATGATCTGAACGCCCGGGATCTGTTCCAATATGGCGACGAACCCCTTGCGTACCAACTGATGGTCATCGGCAATGATTACTTTAATGTTCGGTTCCATGTTGGTTGGTTTCTGGATTAGTGAGGGGGATGCGAATCACGGAAATGGTGCCTTTAGGATACGCCGATTCGGTTTGAAAAACACCGCCCAGGGTGTTTACGCGGCTCAGGATATTGAGGATACCCATGCTGCCTTTAGACCTCGCTTGTTCAAAATCGAAACCACGCCCATCATCTTCCATCCTCAAAATCAAACTGCCCCCCGCCAAATACAAGATGACCATCACTTTGCCCGCCTGGGCATGTTTGATCACGTTGTTCAGCAATTCTTGAGCTACTCGATAAACCCCGATTTCAACTTTTTCATCCAATTGATCGGGTACCAGGCTACTTTCAAACTCGTATTGCAGGGCAGTGCCTTGCAATGTATTGCGCAACAACATTTCCAGACTGGGCGCCAGGCCGTGTTGCTCCAGCATGGGAGGCAACATGGTATGGGAAATATTGCGCACTTCTGTACAAGAGTCATCCAGTTGTGCTGCCAATTGGCCTACCTGCTGGGCCTCCAAAGGGGCAACACTGGCGATTTTATGTTGCAGAGCTGAAAAGCCCAATTTCAAAGCGACCATTTCTTGGGCGATGCCATCGTGCAGGTCCTTAGCGATGCGTTTGCGCTCGGATTCCTGGGCTTCGATCACTGCATTGAGCCCCAATTTTTGCTCCTGGATGATGGCCGCATCCAGTTCCGCCTTTTTGCGCAAGCGGAAGCGGTTCCAAAACAGCCAGCCCAATAAAACAAAAGCCAAAAACCCAAAACCAAGCCCCAAAATCCAGGTTTGTTGCTGGAACAATTGGCTTTCCTGTTTTTCCAGTTGAAGTTGTTGTTGGGCAATTTCGGTTTCCTTTTTTTGAGTTTGGTACTTGGTTTCCATATCGGCAAGCACCTGGGTATTTTCAACCGTGAATAAAGAGTCATCCAAGGCCTGGAATTTTTTGTACCAAATAAGCGCTTTTTGGGGTTGACCTAATAATTCATAGGAGTGAGCAATTTCCTCGTAATACACAGCGAGAGGATCCATCAGCTGGTGTTTCTGCATAATGGCATAACCTGTAAGTGCATTTTCCAGCCCTTTGGAAGCTTGACCTAATGAATTGTATACGGCAGCGAGGTTCACATAGGGAAACACCAAATTGGTCTCCCGTTTGGCTTCTTGTAAGTATTGAATGGATTGTTCACATTTGGGAATAGCTTCCAGATCTTTCCCCGTCTCGTGGAGCAAATGGCAAACTCCTCCTAGCATAACTCCGGCTACAAATTTGTTGTCGTTTTTAATCGCCATGGCGATGCCTTTGTAGGAGTAGTCTAGCGATTGGTCATAGTCTTTTTTGGCACCGTGGGCCACGGCAAGATTATTGTAGGTAAAAATGGTGCGGCGCTCGTCTCCCGTTTTGAGGCGGATTTCCAGTGCTTTTTCCAAATACTCAATGGCTTTATCGTGCAATTCAGCATCCGAATACACATTGCCCAGGTTGCTGTAAGCAGAAGCAGCATTTTCCAGATCGCCCATTTTTTCCCGCAGTTTAGCGCCCAACAGCAGATAGTATTGAGCTGAATCATTTTGGAAAAAATCCTGGTAGGTTCCACCTAGCGCATTGTAGGCATCGGCTTGAGTGCCCTGGTCTTTGATTTTTTTCCCAATTTCAAGTTGCTGTAAAAACGTGCTTATGGCCGCTGCTTTGTTCCCTTTATCCTGATAAGCTTTGCCCCGAATGTGTAGTGCTTTGGCTACTCCCAATTGGGATTTTGCTGCTTTGGCCATTTTTTCCAACGTATCAGCAAACGCCAAAGAAAGGTCCAGGTCTTGCATTTGTACTTCACCCGCTAGCGCATAGTACAATTCGATTTGTTGAAGAGGGTCTTTGGATTTGTGGTATTCTCGCCGCAGACTATCTGCCAAAGGGCTCTGGCCGATGCAAAGCCCCCAGCAAAAGGCCAAAAAAAGGGTCAATGGTGTTTTTTTCATCCGATCCCGTTTTTAAGGTGAGGGAAGATGGGAATAGAGCATTGGTTTTGTGTGTTTTCTAGTTGCCTCTAATATACACAAAATTGAATTTTTAACCCAATTATCCTTGAACATACTCCTGTTGTGAACAATCCACCCCTGCTTTGATTTAATGAATAAAAACTACCTTTGTAGTGGGGCAAAAAATGAGTTTTCATTTTCTCTGGGCCAAAGGATTAGCGAAGACACTTGAAATGAACCGTTTACTTGCGCTAATCCTTTGTAGAGGGGCAAAAACAAGTGATCATTTTTCCTGAGCCAGAGGATTAGATAAGACACTTGAAATGAAACGTTTACTTATCTAATCCTCTGGCAAAATGATCACTTGTTTTTTTATCGCCCCTTTGGCAAAATGAAAACTCATTTTTTTATCGCCCCTTTGCGCCACGCAAGCCACAACCAGCTATGTATGACCAAAAAAGAGATCGACCAGAACCTGAACGAAGACAACATGAAGCTGCAAATTGCCCGTTTGCAGCACCGCTTGGAGAAAATCAAACTCGGCGGAGGAGAAAAACGCATCGCCCAGCAGCATGCCCAGGGCAAAATGAGTGTACGTGAGCGGGTCAATTACCTCATCGACCCCGGTTCCCCATTTTTGGAAATTGGCGCTTTCGCGGGTTATGATATGTACCCAGATGAAGGTGGATGTCCTGCAGGTGGCGTAGTGGTCGGCATCGGTTATGTGCGCGGCCGCCAGTGTATGATCGTGGCCAATGATGCCACGGTAAAAGCGGGTGCCTGGTTCCCGATCACGGGCAAAAAGAACCTGCGCGCTCAGGAAATTGCCATGGAAAACCGCCTGCCGATCATTTATTTGGTAGACAGCGCCGGGGTGTTCCTGCCCATGCAAGACGAAATTTTTCCCGATAAAGAACATTTTGGCCGCATTTTTCGCAACAACGCCAAGATGTCGAGTATGGGCATTCCCCAAATCGCGGCCATCATGGGCAGTTGTGTGGCTGGTGGCGCGTATCTGCCCATCATGTCGGACGAGGCGCTGATCGTGGAAGGCACGGGGTCTATCTTTTTGGCGGGGCCTTATTTGGTCAAAGCCGCCATTGGTGAAGAGGTGGACAAAGAAACCCTCGGCGGCGCGAGTACGCACAGTGAAATTTCCGGGGTGACCGATTACAAGGTGCCCAACGACCAGGTTTGCCTGGATACGATCAAGGATTTGGTGGACAAAATGGGGCATTTCTCCAAAGCAGGTTTTGATCGGGTAGAGCCCGCAGCGCCCGCAGTTGAGGAGTCAGAATTGCTGCGCATTATGCCCAACGATTCTTCCAAACCCTACTCTACGGTGGAACTGCTCAAATGCCTCGTCGACGATTCCAAACTCACCCAGTACAAGGAGCAATACGGCAAAACCATCATCTGTGCCTATGCGCGCATCGATGGCTGGGCGGTGGGCATCGTAGCCAATCACCGCGAGGTAGTGCGCAACGCGAAGGGGGAAATGCAATTCGGCGGCGTGATTTACTCCGACTCCGCCGACAAAGCCACCCGCTTTATCCTCAATTGCAACCAGAAAAAGATACCTTTGATTTTCCTACACGATGTGACGGGCTTTATGGTAGGTTCGCGCTCCGAGCATGGCGGCATCATCAAGGATGGGGCCAAAATGGTGAATGCAGTGGCCAACTCCACTGTACCCAAGTTCAGTATCGTGATGGGCAACTCTTACGGCGCGGGTAACTACGCCATGTGTGGCAAAGCTTACGACCCCCGCATCATTGTGGCCTGGCCTACAGCCAAAATTGCGGTGATGGGTGGTTCGCAGGCAGCCAAAACCTTGATGCAAATCCAGGTCGCTTCCCTGAAATCGAAAGGGGAAGAACTGGACGCAGAAACGGAAGAAAAATTGTTCAACGAGATCAAAGACAAATACGACCAACAAACTTCGCCCTACTACGCTGCTGCCCGCCTTTGGGTGGACGCCATCATCAACCCGCTCGAAACCCGCAAGGTGATCTCGATGGGTATCGAGGCGGCGAATAATGCGCAGGTAGAGAAGTTTAATGTGGGAGTGATACAAAGTTAGGTTGAGGGAGGTTGAGAACATGAGTTATCCCGAATTTTTTCAAAGACACTACAAAAGCGACATTTTATTATCACAGAGGAAAAAAGAGGACACAAAGGACACAGA
>JAAFHQ010000521.1 GCA_013298445.1 Chitinophagales bacterium
ATGCGAAAGGGTCTGTTCGGAGGGGCTGTTGTTTGGATTTCATTGCCAAAGGATAGTTCCACTGCCAGATTGTTGAGGAAAAGCTTTTCAGCAGCTACGCCTTGTTCAATAAAGGACTGGTACGCAAATTCGGAAGGTACGCAGATGTAATCTGCCAGTGCGTATTCCTGCAATTCTTTCTTGATGGTTTCTTTTTCGATGTTGTGCTTGATGCCAAACCGGGCATATTCTTCACGCAGGATTTGTTCCTGAGTCAGAATATGTGAGGAGCCACGGGTCACAATCGTTTTTTTGCCCATTTTTTTAGCCATGGCAATGGAATGGGAACACATGCCACTCCAGCCGATGAAGACCTCAAAATCGGGCCGTTTTTTGAGTTGTGAGGCTACCCAGCGATCAAACCATTCATTCCAAAAAAATGGGTAATCCAGTACCTTCCGGCCAATGGCAAAAGGGATGCTGGTGTGGATTTTTTCAAGCGGCAGGTTTTCTTCATCTACTCTACTGACCCATTTGCGCCAAAAGGTGTTTTTTTGATAGGCATACGATGTAAAAAAACTGTGCAGCATCCCCCGGTTTTGCAATTGGTCAGCGAGATCAAAGGCATGTAGTTTGCCAAAACAGGAGACAATGACTTGGTGAGGACTCACATTAAAGGATTTAAAGCGATTGATCGACTGAACATACTTGAATTAACGTTTTAAACGGGCATAAATCTTATGCTGCAAACGATTGAACAAAAACAGAGGTGTAAACAAACCAACCAGGGTAAACAGCCCGTAATAGCCCCACATTTTCAGGGTATTGAAGCCACTCAAGCCCAGTGTGGCAAACTTGCTGGGATACAAACCCCAGCACAAACCACAGGCGGCCACAAAGGCCCCATTGCGCCGAAAATCGAGCAACCAAAAGGGATAAGTTTGAGTGTAGATTTTTTTGACTACTGCATACGCGTACACCCCGGCATTAAAACCAGCATCGCGTAGCCCTTCCACGGCCACCCGCACTACCTGGGGTAAGCCCGAATCGGTTGGGCGCAAGTCGCGCCATTGGCGGGCCAGTTTTTCGCGGTAAGAATTGGCGCGTTCCCCCCCAATTTGTAAGTCTTTCAAAACCATGGGTCGTTCCAGAGTAAACAAACGCCCGCCCCGGGCAATGATCAGCGTGGCCAGGTAAATTTGTACATAAATGCTACCATCAAAACGGTCGGTATTGGCCTGCAAAAAAACATCCCGCCGAAAAATCAGGCCCGCTACAAAGCTGAAGGACTTGTGGTACTTCAGCGCCAAATCGGGGCCAGCACCCAAAACCGCAGTTTGGGCCGCCCGGCGGTTGACCTGGCTTAGGTCGGCTTCCTCTACAAAGTTGCAAAAACCTATTTCGGGGCGTTGATGGCTTTCCAGGAAATCGACCAAATGGGCAATGTCGTCGGGTGCATTGAGTGCATCGTCGTTGCCGAGGATGAAGCAATAATCGCCACTGCATAGCTCCATACTTTTGCGCAGATTGGCATCGTAACCAACATTCTGCGGGTGCCGAAAATACACCAGAGGGTAACGATAATGCCCAACTAAGGCTCGAATCCGTGCTTCGGTATCATCACTGGAGGCGTCATCGCTGATGACCACCTCGATATCGGGATAAGTTTGGGCACTCAGCCGCTCCAGGTTTTTGAGCAAAAACTCGACCCGGTTGTATTGCGGTATGGCGATGGAAATTTTCATCTTAGTAGTGGGCTTCCAGGTGGTGCAACATTTCAGCGCTGCGCGCATGATAAGAGTAGCCGGAGCGTTGGGCGCGTTCCCGCGCTTTTTGTTTGATGCTTTGAGCCCGAGCCGGGGTAAGTTCCTGCAAAATGGCCTGCAATTCTTCGGAGGAGCTGAAATACAGGGCTTCTTCCCCTTCCGTAAAAAAAGCTTGTTGCTCCTGGGTGCGTTCAGCGATGAGTAGGCCGCCGTAGCCGGGAACCTCAAAAGTACGCATGTTGTGGCTGGACTCTATGATGTTTTGGGGCCGCAACAGGTTGATAGCCCCCAGCGCCTGGGCGCTTACATCGATGTAATCCTGATCGTACAAGGCGCGACCCTGGTAATTGTGCCGGGTATTGCTTTGAGCACTGGTTCGGCTGGCCCATTCCGAGGGGCCAAAGATGGCCAGTTCATCGGGCGCAAACTGATTGAAAAAAGCCGCGCGTTGTGGGTCCCAGGCTCCCACAAAAATCACCTTTTGGGCAATACTGGGCCAGGGCTGGGCGCTCGGCACCAAATCACTGTCGTAGCCGAAGGGGATTTGCATGGCCTGCACCTTGTATTGGGCTTTCAACTGCTGTACAATGTTTTGGGCATAACTGAAGAACAAATCGTAATGCCGGATGCTGTTTTTGACGTGGGCATTGCCCGCTCCCCGCGAGAAAAACAAAAAAGGATGATCCGGGTTGTAATTGCACAACAAGTGAGTGTGGGCCTTGAGGGCGGCAATGGTATCCGGGAACAAATCCATACCTTTGAACACCAAAATGGCCTCAGGCTTTTGCTCCTGGACATACGCCAATACGGCTCGATTGAGGCTCTGCCGAAACCAGTCTGGCCTCAGGCGCAAGGCCAGTTTGTGTGGCAGTGATCGCTGCCGGATGGCCTCAATCGGAGCCTGAATTTCGTAGCACAATACCTCCAAACCCAGGCGTTGAAATCCTTTGACAAACTGGTGCTCCATGGCCCCGGGGCCAAAAGCCCCCAAAATCAGAATGCGTTTAAGCTTGGTCAAGGTACCAGCTTTGTACTTTTTGGTAATGCTCCGCTTCCGTGGCTACCACACAAGGCAGTGCCTGATACTGGTAGTTGGACAAGAGGCTTGCCAGGGCCTGTACGTCTCCACTGGGGAACAACTGGACTGCTCCAGCGGGATAATAGGTGCTTAGTTCCCTGATGCCTCCAATGGCTGAACCCAGCACATTGGCGCCACAGGCCAGGGCTTCGTGGACCACCAGGGGGCCAATTTCAACCCATTCTGAAGGGACGATCAAGGCGTGAATTTGGGTATACAATTCGGCCAGCGCTTCAGGGCTTTTTTTGCCCAAAAGTTGAATATCAGGACGCTGGGCAAGTTGCGCCAGCAGGGTATTGATTTCGGGATCCGCATCATTGTTGTCGCCGATCAACCACAATTCGCGGTTCGCCTGAATGGGCAATTGTTGCCAGGCTTGGAGCAAGGTGCCCAAACCTTTGATGGCGGTAAAGCGACCGACAAAAGCAAAAATACAATCATCGGCAGCGCGTGTAGGTGTACTGCTGCGCTGATGAAAGATTGGCGCAGCAGCATGCCTGCCCATGGTGATGCGCTGTGGATCAAGCCCCTGAGCCAGCAGTACCTGCCGGATTTGATCCGAAAAAACCCACCAATGATCTACAATGGAGGCTAAGTCCTGAAAAGATTGAACGGCGCTACTCACCAAGGTTTTCCATTTCAGAGCGGTGGGCAGGAAGGATGAAGTATGAATAGGCAATAGAGCACTGACCAAAGAGGAGGACCAAGCTGGCCAATGTGTTTTGGCATTCCAAGCACAGGCTGTGCAATCTTTTACATTGGCAGAAATATTGCACTCAGTTTGTTCCCAATGCAATAAGGTGCCTTTGGGGCAGCTAATAGGAGTGTGGTATGTAGCGTGGATTGGCAATTCCTTGTACTTGTCCTGAAAAGCTTTAATCAAAGCCAAGCCAATAATTGCGGTGAACCCGTGGAGGTGTAATAAATCAGGACTCCAGTTTGTTGTTTTGTTTAAAAATTCCAGGAATGCACCCCACTCTTTTTGCCACTCTTGGTTGTATTTACTATAAATTTCCAGCGTATTTACCGAATGTTGAACCCCATAAACTTCCAAATCCTGATATTCGTAAAAGCATATGCGCAAGTAGTTCCCCGTCCAAAATGTACGATGTTGTTCAAAGGCAGAATTAGGAACAGCTGCAATTAACTTGACGGTATTATTCGTTGCAATTAGGTGTTTTGTTAACCCATCTAAATAAACTTCAGAGCCTCCCCAGTTGAAAGGATAGAAATTATAGGTAGCCAGGAGAATGTTCATGATCAAATTCAGTTCAATACCAGGGCAATCAATTTGAGGTCTTGAATCTTTTCCTAAAGGATTCTATGGGTAATTCCAGGAAATAATAGAATCCGATGGAGAGCAAAAGAGTTATCAGTAATACCAAAAAACTAAAAAAAAGATTGGATTGAAAATTTAAAAGGCTGAATAAATGGGTCAAAAATTGGATGACCAACATATGAATCAAGTATATTGGATAAGAGAGATTTCCTATAAACCGATCAGTTTTACTTTTTTTTGTGAGTTTAAAACAAGAATCAATCACTAAAAAGAAAACGAGATAGGTAATTATTTTAAAGAAGGGCCCTTCAAAGAATGGATAGATGAATAAAATTACCAGAATTAGCCCCCACAATACCTTTTGAATAGGATTAGAGTACTCTTTCTCTTTGTTGATGCTAAATGCGATCATACCTAAAACAAAGAAAAAAAATTGAGCAGGGAAAAAATAGTAGGTGTTGATGTCCAGGAATCTTTCCATGTAAAGTTTTAGGATAAGACTGGCGACAGCAATAATCCAAAGAAACAATACTTTAAAGCGTGAAAGAAAGGGCACAAGTAAATAAAACCAAATTTCCGTACCGATTGACCAGGCCTGACCAATCATGCGAAGATTTCCCAGGATTACCCCTCCATCCGCGGTTGTGTCTGCCCTGGAGTAAAATATCTTTATTTCACCATTAGGCAAAATATGAAACAAACTGAACAAGTCTTGCCCAAGCATAGAGAAGTTACTAAGGTAGGCTAGTGCTTTTAGCCAAAATCCTGATAAATTGTATATGTAATCACTACC
>JAAFHQ010000522.1 GCA_013298445.1 Chitinophagales bacterium
TGCGGCGATCGATCAACAATTTTAAAAGCATGGCTTCTTTTTTGGTCAAAACAAAACGTCCCAAGATGCCATCGGCTTCAAAAGTGATAAAATTGATGCGATTTGGCCCGAATTCAAAAATTTCGGGGGTGTTTTCTGGCGACTTGCTGGTGCGTTTGATCAGGTTGTTGATGCGCAACAGCAATTCTTCCAGTACAAAGGGTTTGGTGAGGTAATCGTCAGCACCTTTTTTTAAGCCGGAAATGCGGTCACCTACCGCATCCTTGGCCGTGAGGAAGATGACCGGAACCTCCATGTCGGTAAGCCGAATTTGTTCACAAATTTGAAAACCGTCAATTTCAGGCAGCATCACATCCAAAATGATGAGATCAAAATGCTGTTCTTGAAAATAACGGATGGCGTCTTTGCCATTGCTGCTCGCCACTACCTCGAAATTTTCCAACTCAAGGTTTAGTTTGACGACTTCGCGGATGTTTTCTTCGTCTTCAACAAGGAGGATACGCATCATGGTGTAAAAATTTAAGCTAAGAATTGAAAATGGCTGCCCAAGACTACAAAAATCCTGGGATATATAGATTTTTTTAAACAACTAATTTCCAGCAATTGGTAAGAGAATTTCAAAAACGCTTCCCTTTGGCACGTTATCATGAACACTGATTTGCCCTGAGTGCGCCCGAATAATTTGATCAACGATGTACAAACCCAGACCAGTCCCTTTGGCTGTACGGGTGTCTTCGTTGCCAACGCGATAAAATTTCCGGAAAATTTGTTTCTTTTCCTTTTCAGGGATACCCACTCCCTGGTCTTTAATTTCAAGCTTAATTTGTTCGTCACCTTGCATGCTCAAGTGGGCTTCGATATTGGCTTTGCCGCCATTGCCAGAGTACTTTACAGCGTTTTCCAACAGGTTGAGTGCCACAGAGATCATCCCCATTTTGTCGCCCTGGAAGTAAGGCATTTCTCCTTCTTGCTTAAAGGTAAAGGTGGCATCAGGGTATTTATCATTCAATTTGGTGATGATTTCCTCCAGCAACTCGTGCAAATCGAGGGGCTCTTTATTGGCGTGATAAGTCGATTCTAATTTTGCGGAAAACAGCAGATTGTTGACCAATGTGTTGAGGCGTTCGGTTTCCTTGAGGGCATTGACCTGCAATTGGTTCGTTTTTTCCCGGGGCAATTCCCGCTTCAAGAGGGTCTCCAGTACCAAACGGATCGAAGCAATAGGTGATTTCAGCTCGTGGGTGATGGACAACAAAAAATTCCGGCTCTGTTGGGATGCGATCATCTCTTTGTTGTAGCCCCGATTGATGAAATATACGCCCAGCACCAAACTAATTACAAATACAATCGCCTCACCAACTATCATCCACTCCTGGCGGGTGTAATGCTTGGATAGACTGGTATATTGAGCGCTTTTCAAAAATTGAGCGTTATCGTTGATCTCTCCATGCTCAATCATCTCGATTTTCATCAACTGACTTTTGGCCCTAAATGCATCCCGGTTTTTGTTGAACAACAGTATCGACCACCAAAAAAAGGCCAGAATCATGTAAGCGATTACAAGGTAAGAGAGGAGGCGAATGCGAATGTTTTGTTTTTCCATTGTAAAGGTTTAGGAGGTTGAGAAGGTTAAGGGAGGTTGAGAAGGTTTAGGCTCCGCAAACGACTTGGACAAGAACGTGTCTAAGCTGCTCGCGGAGCCTAAACCTTCTCAACCCCTCAACTTCTCAACCAAAAACAATATCCAAAGCAGCCTTAAACTGCTCTGCTGCCTCAGCCAGGTCAGCATCGCTGTGGGCAGAAGATACAAAGCCTACTTCGTAACCAGAAGGTCCCATATACACTCCACGTTTGAGCAATTCCAGGTGCAATACTTTGAAATGCCCCATACTGGCAGGATCAATTTGTTCGGCGGCAATGATGCGTTCAGTGGCAAAAGCTACCCAAAAAATGGATCCAATGTGGGGGAAGGTGACAGGATACCCTTTAGTGTTTGCATAATCCTGGATGGATCCGACAAAAGCAGCGGTTTTAGCAGCAAGGGTCTCATAAAAGCCGGGCTCTAGCAATTGCTTCAAAGCGGCATAACCCGCTGCCATGGCCACCGGATTCCCGGATAGGGTTCCGGCCTGGTACACTGGCCCATCGGGTGCAATGTTGCTCATGAGTTCAACACTGGCACCATAAGCCCCAACGGGCATTCCACCGCCGATGATTTTGCCAAAAGTAAGGATGTCGGGTTGGATGCCGTAATAGCCTGCAGCTCCTTCAAAGCCCACCCGGAAACCGGAAATGACCTCGTCAAAAATGAGCAACACGCCGTATTCTGTTGCCTTTTGGCGCAAGAACTCCAGGAATGAAGCATCCTGCAGCAGCAGGCCATTGTTGGCCGGAATCGGTTCAACAATGACACAGGCGATATTGTGGCCTTCCAGGCGTAAGGTTTCTTCCAGTTTTTCGCGATCATTCAAGGGCAACACGATGGTTTCCTGGGCAAAAGCCTCGGGGATACCCGCTGAGGTGCTTTCTCCAAAGGTGATCAAACCCGAACCTGCTTTCACTAGCAAAGAATCAACATGGCCGTGATAACATCCTTCAAATTTGATGACCTTACTTTTGCCCGTTGCACCGCGCGCCAGGCGCAAGGCCGACATCACCGCCTCGGTACCTGAACTCACAAAACGCAACTTTTCAATGTAGCGGTGGTTGTCGACAATCAAACGCCCCAATTCAATCTCTAGTCGGGTAGGGGCTCCAAAGGAGGTACCCTCGGCTACTGCCGCATAAATGTGCTCGCGAATTTGAGCATTGTTATGTCCCAGAATCAGTGGGCCCCAGGAACAACAAAAATCGATGTATTGCTGGTCGTCTTCATCCCAGATGTGGCAACCATCTCCTTTTTTGATAAAAATGGGGGTACCAAAAACTGACTTAAAGGCCCGGACTGGCGAATTGACGCCACCCGGGAATAATTTTTTAGCCTCAGTAAAAAGTGCTGCCGAAACAGTACGCTTGTGATCGAGGAGAGTTTCCATTCTTTATTTTTGTTAACTTGCTACAAATGTAACAAAAGCGGAAGCAAATGTTCAAGCACCTGCACAGCTGTGACGGAGAAATGAGAATAAAAAAGGGTGTGGGTAAGAATGGGTGTGGGTGTGAAGTGTGATAGTGTGGGTGTGTTGGGGCAGCCCTATGTGGCTGCACTGGGTCAAAATATTGTGTGTTGGCCTTCCACCGTCCAAGTACTCCGCCAACCCACGGATTTATCCGTGGGAGGCCACCTATGATCCAGCCCATGACTTTAGTCGTGGGACTTTTGTCGTGGGAAGAACCCGTGGGATCACGCCCATGGATGTGACCCACATCACCAAAAACAAACCCCAAAAGCTCATACTTTGCTCCAATAAATCAATCCCTCATGGCAACATCGCACACATTTAAACTTTGGTTCTTCGCAGGCAGTACCTTCCTGCTTTTGCTCAGCGCTTGCACAACTACCCAAACATCCACTGAGCTCAGCGAAAAAGAGCAAAAGGACTACCTCCAAAAAGGGCAAATGTTAGCCCAACAATCCTTCGCTGCCCTGAGTGGCCGTTTGATGAGTGCCATTGAAGCCGGAGGTGTTCCGCACGCGATTGAGTATTGCCACACGGCTGCCTTGCCATTGGTAGATAGTCTTTCCAAAGTTTACAAAGCCAACATCCGTCGAACCAGCCTCAAAGTGCGCAATCCCAAGGATACACCACGAGATTGGGAAAAAGCCATTTTGCAAAGTTTTCAGCAGGAATTAGCTGCCGGGAAACGCCCGACTCCGGTGGTAAAAGCGCTGGACAAAAAGCAAATTGCCTTTGCTACACCTATATATATGGCGCAACCCTGCCTGAAATGCCATGGCAAATTAGGAGAAACGCTCACTGAACAGCACTACACCGCCATAAAAAAACTATACCCAGCGGATCAGGCGATTGGCTATGTGGATGGGGAATGGAGAGGCATGTGGAGCATCACTTTTTTTAGAAAATAAAAGACATCAGGATATGAAATCATTTTGGGACGAGCGGTACGCAACTCCGGAATACGTTTACGGTGAAACGCCCAATGCTTTTTTTAAAGCACAATTGGAAAAAATCAGCCCCGGTCGTTTATTATTGCCCTGCGAAGGGGAAGGCCGCAATGCTGTTTTTGCAGCCCAAATGGGCTGGGAAGTGGAGGCTTTTGACCAAAGTGAGATGGGGCGTGAAAAAGCCATGCAAT
Organism: Chitinophagales bacterium; assembly: GCA_013298445.1. Lineage (GTDB taxonomy): Bacteria > Bacteroidota > Bacteroidia > Chitinophagales > Saprospiraceae > Haliscomenobacter. The sequence goes on from JAAFHQ010000522.1 coordinate 4,255, forward strand.
TGGCTGAACGCAAAGGAGTTCATTTCAACTACCAAATTAGTGATTGGAGTGATGCCATTTACCCGGAAGCATCCTTCGACGCCATTGCGCTCATCTTCGCCCACCTTCCCGCGGCCATACGCGCTACCGCCCACCAACAATTGATCCCATACCTCAAACCCGGCGGAACACTCATTTTGGAGGGATTTAACCCCCGTCAATTGAAATACCAAACGGGTGGGCCAAAAGACCCAAGCATGTTGTTCACAGAGGCCATCCTCCGGCAGGATTTTGCAGAGCTGGAACTATTGGAGTTGTATGAGACTGAGGAGGAATTGGATGAAGGGCCTTACCACAGCGGTAGGGCAGCAGTGATAAGGCTGGTGGGGCGGAAGGGGTGACACCCTGACCCTCCCTTGTCATTGATTATCCCTCACTCAGTCGTGCTTCGTGACTTTTTATTCATTTCAATAATCTTGTCCATCACCAGTTCTAATTGGTCTGCTGGAACTTGCTTGGATAAAATTTTTTTCTTTTGGTCCAAAATGTAGACCTGTGGGGTGGTTTCGAGGTTGTACAAGCCAAAGTATTTGCCACTTGGATCAGTGGCATTAAACCACTCAGGCATCTGGTTTTCTTGGAGGTATTTGGCGCAG
>JAAFHQ010000523.1 GCA_013298445.1 Chitinophagales bacterium
CCTGATTTGAAGTTCCGGGGTAGAATTTCTACTGACTTCACTTCCGAGCGGATTGAAACCAGAAATTACACCGAAAGGCCCCTGGCCTTTGGCAACTCTGGCTACTTTGGCTTAGAAAACAACCTCTACTCCATCCTCTATGGTGATGCATTGCTGACTTACACCAAACGATTGTCTCCTGACTTTGAGCTGAATGTGATGGGTGGTTACATGGCGACCAAAGACGTTGCTACTTTTGTAAGCCGGGGTACCAATGGTGGTTTGAGTACTGAGAACCTGTTTGACATTGCTGCAACGATCAACGTGGCCAATAGTGGATCTAGCCGTTCTGCCCTGGTGAAGGACGCCTACATTGGTACTATTAACCTCGACTACAAAGGGTACTTGTTTGTAGAAGGTACCATCCGCCGCGACCGGACCTCTACCATGAATCCTGAGAACAACAGTTTCATTTATCCTTCGGTCAATACCAGCTTCATCTTCAGCGAAGCCTTCAAACTGCCTGAGTTCATTTCCTTTGGTAAACTCAGAGGATCTTATGGCGTGGTGGGTAACTATCCAGACATCTACCGGGCGAACATCGCTTACAATCAGGGAACCTTGGGTGTTCAAGCAATTGGAGGCTCTCCAGTTCTGTACACCAACATTTCCTCTTCTTTTGGCAACGACCTGATCCGTCCCGAGCAAAAGAAAGAATTGGAGTTTGGTTTGGAAGCCCGCTTCCTGAAAAACCGCATCACGTTTGAAGCTTCTTACTACAATGCCCAGATCGTAGATCAAATTTTGCCATTGACTGTGGCTTCCACTTCTGGTGCTACCTCCGTCCTAACCAACATTGGCACCCTGCGCAACAAAGGTCTTGAATTGGCCCTACGTGGTACGGTTGTCAAATCGACTAACCTTTTCTGGGAAATTGGGGTCAACTACTCCAGCAACAAAAACGTAGTTGAAAAACTGGCAAACGGTGCTACTGAATTGTTGCACGCCGATTACGATGGTAGTGCCGCACAATTGCGCTCCGTGGTTGGTCAGCCAATGGGCGACTTCTACGTACCACCCGTTGCTACCAATGCAAGCGGCCAGCAAATTGTCAATGCCAATGGCTTGTACCAATTGGATTCCCGCAACTGGATCAAGGTAGGTAATGCGATGCCAAAGGCAGTAGGTGGCTTTTTCAGCACCCTGACTTTCAAAGGAATTACTCTGGACGCCATGGCTGACTTCCGCTTCGGTGGCCACGTGATGCCAACCGGTATCAACTGGATGATCAGCCGCGGTTTGTTGGAGGAGAGTACCAAGTACATGGACAAAGAAAGTGGTGGCTTGAGCTACTATGTTTCTAATGGCAAGGGTGTTCAGACTACTAGCGACAAAGGTCCAAATGGCGAAAAAGTGTTCAACGACGGGATGTTGATCCCTGGAGTATTGGCCAACGGTGAGCCCAATACCAACGTCATTTCGCAGGCTTACTATTACTGGAACGTGTACAACTGGGGTGGTCCTCAGTACAGCTCTTCTCGGTATGAGTTGTACGTTGTGAAAAACTCTTACATCAAAATGCGAGAGTTGACCCTAGGCTACAACTTGCCACAAAGTATGATCAGCAAGTTGGGCTTCAGCAAGCTGAACCTGTCGGTATTTGGCCGCAACCTCTTCTATTTCTACCGGACGATTAAGGACATCGACGCAGAGCAGTTGACCTCGGGTTCTCGCTGGACTCAAACGGTTAACAACGCGGGTACCAACCCCTCTTCTCGCACCATGGGTGTGATGATCAGAGCCAGCTTCTAATCCTTATTTTTCTTGGTAAACTTGAAAATTTGTCAACAATGAAATCAAAAATTTATATAGCGTTTTTCGCTTTGGTGGTGCTATCGGTGGCCTGCCAGAAATCAGACTTCGAGTCGAGCTATGCCGACCCTTCTAAAATCACGGCCACTACGGTAGAAAAGCAATTCACCGGCTTTTTGAATGCCAACAAGTGGTATGTTTTGCCAGACTACTGGAATTACTTTGTGGTACTGCGCACCTCCCTGCAACGCTGGAACCAGGCGGTGGGTTGGGTGAATTCCGACAACCAGTACATTCCACCATCAGCGGGTTTGGGCGACCGTTGGAACAACTACTACGGTTTCCTGGCACAGTATCGTGAATTGGAAAAGGTTTATGGCAAACTTGAAGCTGTTGATCAAAAAGATCGCCGCATTTACATGATTGCCGCTACCATTTACCTCTACGACCACACCCAACGGGTTGTAGACTTGCATGGTGACATTCCATTTTCTACTGCTGCTTTGTTGAGCACAAATGGTGGGGATTATGAAAAGTCCTATGCAAAATACGATGGCGCAGAAGCCATTTATGCCAAAATGCTGGATGATTTGAAAGCATTGGCGGATGAGTTGAATGCTACTACGGTTTCTTCCGGTATTCAGATTGGCTTTAAAACCCAGGATTTCCTCAACAAAGGGGATGTTACGGCTTGGAAGCGTTATTGCAACTCCCTGCGTTTGCGCATGTTGACCCGGGTATCTGGGGTAGCTTCCTTGCAAGGCCGCGCCAATACTGAAATTGCCAGCATCCTGGCTGATCCTGCGAAGTATCCTGTGGTGACTAGTAATGCTCAAAACATCCAAATCAGTGTACACGATTTGAATACCGACATCCACTCCAAGAACTTCCGTTCTGGTTTAGAAGATTGGGACGGCAACGTCGCGGGCAAGAAGATGATCGACCACATGAAAACGAGCGGCGACCCTCGTCTGCGCGTGATGTTTGAGCCAGGGCAAAATGCCAAGGGTGAATACATTGGTCTGGATCCACTTGCGGATGCTTCGGCCCAAACTGCACTTGTTGCTGGTGGTACTTTGTCTTTGTACAACCGTTCTACCATGAGCCGCAACCAGTTCTTCCCAGGGGTGGTCATCAATGCTGCTGAAGTTAGTTTGATTATGGCCGAATATTACCTCAAGGCCAACAATGACGCCCAAGCCAAAGCGGCCTATGAAACGGCCATCAAGCAGTCGGTAGAATTCTACTACAACATGCGCAAGTTGAGCAATGACGCCACTACTCCAGCACCTACAGCAACGAATGATACGGAAGTCAATGACTACATCACCAGTGCTGCGGTGAACTGGGGAAGCAATACCGACAAGTTGAACCTGATTGCTACCCAGAAGTGGATCCACTTCAACGTGGTACAACCAGTGGACCTTTGGGCTGAAATCAGACGCCTGGATTTGCCCAAGCTTACTTTCCGCGATGATCCGGCCAATACTCAGAAACAACCACCGGTACGTTGGTTTTACCCAACCAGCGAGTCCATTTACAATCCGACCAACTACAGCAGTGTAAGTGGTAAGGACAATCTGGCTACCAAGGTTTTCTGGGACGTAAAGTGAGTTTCATACATTTTTAGATATTTGAACTAGCTTTTTTTATTTTTGATAGACTGCTAATGAGTTTTGCTCGTTAGCAGTTTATTTTTTTCATACAAACCGTACCATGAGCAAGCGTCAGTTGTTTTTTGTTCTGGTTTTCCCTTTAATGGTTTTGATTTTATCCAATACCAGAAGGAGTCAGCGTGCGTGGGCAGCTATTGATCCAGTTACACCTCTAGCTGACTCCATTGCCAAGGGCAAAAAACTGGCCATGATCCACTGCCAACGCTGCCACCTCTTTACTGAACCAGCCCTTTTGGATAAAAAAACCTGGGTGAGCAGTGTTTTGCCCAATATGGGGCTACGCATGGGCATCAAATCAAAGGACGCTTCAAATACAACTTCCCTCAACCCCGAAGACGCCAAGACCCTGCAAGAATGGAACATTTACCCGGATCAGCCCTTGTTGTCACTCAAAGATTGGAACCTGATTGTCAAATATTTTGAACACGAAGCGCCCAGTCAACTGCCTTTGCCTACCTCGAACGCTCCACAACAACTCAGTTCTTTTTTGGGCCAGTACGTCAGCTTTGGAGCGCATCAGTTTCCCCAAACGACCATGATCAAATATGATGCCCGCTCGGGGCACTTTTTTATTGGCGATGCCCACAATGACCTGTACCTGATGAATACCCAATTTCAACTGGTCAATCAATCCCAAATCAAAAGCCCGGCGGTGGACATGGATTTTCCGCGCAGCAAAGCGCCCCGTTTGTTGAGCATCGGCTCGATTGTTCCTTCGGATCAAAAACAGGGGGAATTGCTTGCTTTAGATGGAGACCCGAATGGGCTCAAACTTGGCCCCCTGGCCCGACCCGTAAAATTTGCCGCCGGAGACTTGAATTGCGATACCAAAGAAGACCTGGTGGTTTGTAGTTTTGGCAACCACCGAGGCCAATTGGCCTGGTACGATCAGGGTGACCCTACCAAAGAGCATGTCCTCAGCACCTTGCCCGGTACCCGACAAGTTGAAATTCGGGACATGAATGGGGATCAAAAAAATGACCTGGTCGTGCTGCGTGCCCAGGCTTACGAGGCAATCAGCATTTATTACAATCAGGATCAAGGGCGTTTTGAAGAAAAGGTAGTCTTGCAGTTTCCACCGGTGTATGGCCTGAGCTACCTGGAAATGGCAGACTTCAACCAGGATGGTTTCCTTGATTTGCTGGTGACGAATGGAGACAATTGGGACTTATCCGCCATTTTAAAACCTTACCACGGCATCCGGATTTATTTGAATGATGGCAAAAACCAATTCGCCGAAAAATTCTTTTATCCCCTCTATGGCACCAGCAAGGCCATGGCCCGCGATTTTGACCTGGATGGCGATTTGGACATTGCAGCCATTGCGTTTTACACCAATCTGGAACAGCCGGAACATGGTTTTGTGTATTTGAACAATGAAGGAAGCCTGAATTTTACGGCTGCTGCTACACCTGATG
>JAAFHQ010000524.1 GCA_013298445.1 Chitinophagales bacterium
CTTCGTGGCTAAATTTTTTAAAAGGTATCAATGTCGCTAATAACTGTAGATGGATTGTCCATTGGAGGTCAGGTGCTTAATTTTGAACTAAAATCTCAGCACCTTTATGAAATCACTGGCCCTAATGGCAGCGGCAAATCCTATTTGGCCCGCGTACTCTGCGGCAAAGTGTTCAACAAAAACAATGTTACCCGCCAACTTAGCCTGACTGAAATATCCTACACCGATTTTACCGCCGATGGTTCGGTATTCCAATATTCCAGTTCCTATTACCAGGAGCGTTACCAGAGTGGGGCCAAACAGGAGTCCATCAAAGTCATCGATTTTCTTAAACTGCAACAGGCTGACCCTGGCACCGTCGATTTTGCCCAAATCATTTTGCCCGCAAAATTATTGGATCGGGAAATGATTGAGTTGTCGAGTGGAGAAACCCGCAAAGTGCTCATTGCCAAAACCTTGCTCAAACCCGCTCAAATTTATATCCTAGATAACCCTTTTACCGGTTTGGACGCGCAGTCCACGGCGGACTTGTCGGAATTTCTGCGTCATTTTCACGAGCGCAGTGGCTGTTGTTTGTTGGTTCTGACGGTAAAACCTCATTTCACCAAGGAGGATGAAGTGGAGTCCATTCATTTATTACCTTTTACCAGTCGCAGCGGTGCCATCCTCGACCTGCATCAATTGCCTCAATTCGAAAGCCCAAGTGCTCCATTTGAACGTGTATTTGACATCCACCAGGGGCAAATTCAGGCAGGGGGAAAACAATTGCTCAGCGAAATAAACTGGTGCATTCGCAAAGGAGAGAAATGGTTGTTGCAGGGCCCTAACGGCTCTGGCAAAACGACCCTGACCAGTTTGATGTACGCAGATAATCCCAGTGCCTATGCTCAGGATCTGGTTATTTTTGACAAAAAACGAGGTTCTGGTGAAAGCATCTGGCAAATCAAAGCCCGCATTGGGTTTGTTTCTCCCGAAATCCAGAATTATTGGCCACAAAGTGCAAAGGTTTTGGATGTTGTACAATCAGGGTTGAGTGGTACCCAGGTTTTGGTTCGCCCGATCAAAGCAGCGGAAAAAGTCCACATTGCGGCTTTGTTGGAGGCTTTGGGCCTATCGATTTTTTCCCAAACTCCTTTGGGGCAATTGTCTTCCGGGGAAAAAAAATTGGTGATGATCGCAAGGGCCTTGGCGCTCAATCCCCCTGTGCTGATTTTGGATGAACCTTTTCAGGGTTTGGATGCAGAAAGAACGTCCCTGGTGCAGGCTTTATTCAGCCAATTGGCTGGTGCTGAGCGGACGATTTTGCAGATTGCTCACGAGGAATCAGAGATTTTGGATTGCATTCAGAAGCGGGCCAGGATTGAGGAGGGGCGATTAAAAATCTAAGCTTTTGCGCCCAATTGTAAAGGCTTGGAGGAACTAGCCACCAAATAATATAGATCAACAGGGTAGTAAATATAGACAAGCTTATTACATTTGGGGATTAAGAGCAAATTTGAGTTTTGGGGATTGGGTTGGGAACTGCCCGTTTTTTCCCAAATTTCGATCTAATTCTAAACAAAAAACACCTACAATATGTCAACAACTGCTGTCGACAATAATGCGGCGTTCAAAAAGGTTTTATTTGAAAGGCTGAATTATTTTTTTGAGGAAAACCAGCTTTCCAAAAAGGGAAACTGGGAAATGACATTAAAAGTTACTTTTGCACTGGCATGGTGGATAGGCAGTTACGTGTTGCTTCTTGCATACAACTGGAACTACACCCAGTTCTTCTTTTTGTATTTATTGCAAGGCTTGGGCCAGATTTTTATGTTTCTAAACATTGCCCATGATGCCAACCACAATTCCATTTCGAATAAAAAAATCGTCAACAAGGTCCTTAGCTATGTGCTGGACGCCTGTGGCATTAGCTCCTATATGTGGCGCATCATGCACAACAAAGGCCACCACGCGGTAATGAACGTTTATGGGGATGATGAAGGAATCTTCGCCCATGGAATTTTCCGCTTTTCTCCCCATGCGGAGTGGAAATGGATGCACCAGTTTCAGCACCTTTATGTTTTTCCCGTGTATGGGATTACCACCCTTGATTTCCTTTTCGTTAAGGACTTTGAGTACCTCTTTTTCAACAACAACAAGCACGTAGAAAACGTCAAACACCCTTTGAGAGAATGGATTACCATCATCGGGAGCAAAATACTCTACCTCTTTTACATGATTGGAATTCCGGTCATTGTGCTCCATTTTTCGATAGGACAAGTACTGCTTGCGTTCGTGATTACCCACCTCATTATGGGTTTAGTGGCAGCCTGGATTATTCAGGTGGCGCATTTGCTCGACATCAATGAATTTCCCGAGACACGCCACGATCTGGATTTTGCAGACCACATTTTTGCCACCACCACCGATTATGCAACCCGCAGTCGCATCGCCAATTTCATTTGTGGGGGCTTGAATCACCATGTGGTTCACCATATTTTTCCTCAGGTTGCACATACTCACTATCCCAAATTGACAAAAATAGTACGAGACACTGCGGCTGAATTCGGTGTAGAATACCGCGAAAACCGCTACATGTATCAGGCAATGGCCCATCACCTTAAATTACTCAAACTGCTGGGGAAACCACCTGTCTCTGTAACTTCCCAAAACTTTGCCAAGGACAGCAACGCTTCAGTTTCTTAATGAATGACAACAAATCGAACAACCAATTGACAATAAACGAACAAGCTTTGGCCTATGAATTCTATTTTTGAAAGACTTGATTTCTGGGTGGATGAACAACCGGACAAGCTACTCTTTTCATTCCTCGATATTTCTGGCAATCAAACAGAGAAATACACGTATAGTGAATTTATCTATCGCACCAATGCAATTGCGAGCAATCTGTACAATGAGCATAACTTTCCGGTTGGAAGCCGCATCTTACTGGCGTATCCACCCGGGTTGGAGATGATTTGTGCTTTTTTTGCTTGTGCTCGTTTGGGGCTGATACCGGTGCCTGCCTACCCGCCCACCTCGCATGGGTTTGAGTCTTCACTCAATAAAATGACCTACATTGCCAAGGATTGCCAGGCTAAAGCTATCCTGACCAGCCGGGATTATTATTGGTCGGTCAAGCTCAACCTGTCACGTACCAATATCGCGGAATCATTTTTTAGCACGAGTTACATCTCTAAACTCAGTTGGATCAACACTGAAGATTTTAGAGACGTCAACAAAAATGGATTTGAGGCAGGGCATTCTGATGTTTTGTTTTTACAATATACTTCAGGATCTACCAGTGAGCCTAAAGGAGTAATGGTGTCTCACCAGAACATCCTACACAACTGTGATCTGGCCACCGAATTTGTCCCTGTAGGCGTGAGTTGGTTGCCCCAGTATCACGACATGGGCTTAATCGGTTATTATATTTACATCGCTTTAAAAGGAGGAACCACTTATGGCTTTTCTCCGCTTGATTTTATCCAGCGCCCGGCTTTGTGGTTGGAAACCATTACCAAATACAAGGCAACCCACTCTTCAGCACCCAATTTTGCATTTGAATATTGCTTGCAGCCAGGCAAGATTTCCGAGCAAACCTTGGAAAAATTGGACCTGAGTTCACTCGAATACCTGATGACTGCTGCTGAGCCAGTCATACCAGCTACTTATACGCGGTTCCTAAAGTTTTTTGAACCACATGGACTCAAACCAGAGGCATTATTCGCCGCCTTCGGTTTGGCCGAGAATACGCTGGCAGTAACCAATTACGGCCGAACTTATGTATCGGTTGACCCAGCAGCTTTTAAACAAAACAAGCTGAAAGTATTGCCCGTATTGTCTGCACCTGACGCTGGCACCAACATCATGAACTGTGGCGCAGCACTGGGCGATATCATCGTCAGAATTGTGGACCCCAATACCCGCCATGCACTCAAGGAAGGGCAAATCGGCGAAGTGTGGCTAAGTGGAAAAAGCAAATGCCTGGGGTATTGGGACAAGCCAGATTTGACCAAAAAAATCTTTCAGGCTTCGATAGTTGGTGAAAACCAAAACGCCAACAACTACCTGCGTACCGGAGACATTGGCTTCATGTACCAGGATGAGCTTTACATCTGTGGCCGCCAAAAGGACATGATCATCATCAGAGGGCTCAATTACTTCCCTCAGGACATTGAAAAAATTGTCGAACAAACTGCGTCAAGTCACGTGCGACATGGTTTTTCCGCCGCATTTGACGTTTTTGACGGAGAGGAAAAACTCGTGGTCGTTGTGGGGGTCAAAAACCCCAAATCACTGCCCGATCCACTGCCCATCGTCAATGCCATCCGCAAGGGTTTGAATGTACAAACCCATATCATTGCTTTTGTGTCCGCCCGGGAAATCCCAAAAACCAGCTCTGGCAAAATCATGCGGCACAAGGCTAAAGAGTTATGGGAAGCTGGCCAATTTAATGTGTTGGAGCAATTTTCGGGAGCCGCTGCTGTTGAACATTTCCATGAAGAATGCAAGGGCTCGGTTTCGCCACTAGACGATCTCAAGCAGAAATACGGGTTTACAGGTGAGGAGACTTACACCTTGGGTAAGGCTGGCCTTGAATCCATTGACTTGGCGGTGTTGATGCACGACATCAAGGAACTGCTCAAGGAGAAAGGTGCGGATGCCTTGTCCAAACAAATTGACCTGCGGCTCATCCAGGAAATTTCTATTTCCGAATTGTTTGACCTGGTTGCTCAGTTCGAATCTGCATCGGCTCTGGCCGTTTTGCGCCTGAAAAAAATGATCGATACGCTTCAGAAGGAGCATACCGAGATGGAACAGAAAATCATGTTGAGTGATGTCCATCTCTCTTTTGACCCTGCTGCTCCGGTTTATCCAGCTGAACACCACGCAACGAAT
>JAAFHQ010000525.1 GCA_013298445.1 Chitinophagales bacterium
AGATACTTGAAAATATTTTCAAAAAAATCCCACATTTTTTAAAGTAATTTCCCCGCCTCCCCGTCTACCCAAATGTGACGAGAAATCACCGATTGTTAAATCTCAAAATACAAAGAAATGAAAGTGCTATTTTTTGCACCAGCCCTGCTATTGTTCATGGGCTTGTGGCTGGTACCCTTTTTCCTGTTCAAAGCCTTTTTGATGTTTTTCATCTTTGGGGCCATCTTTAAATTCGTGATGCGGCGCAAGTGGCGTCGGCATTTTTGGGGCCACCATGTACCCGCCTTTGCCGACCGCATCCGCAGCATGAGTGACGAAGAATACGAGGCATTTCGCCACAAATTCAGCCGTGGTTGTGGAGCCAGAAAGGTAGAAATCCAGGACGACAACAGACCCTTGTACAACGACCGGGATTTGGTGTAAAACCCGTCCGTCCGGGCGCCCCTCGCGGGTGCCCTTCACACACGATTTGTTTTCCATTTGGGGCGACCGCTAGGGTCGCCCCTACATTCCATATCAATTATTCATCAGGGCGGCCATGGTGGTCGCCCATTCAAAACCATTCATTATGCATTGGCAACACGCAATGGCCAAGTGGGCAAACTGTGCCCCAAAACATCAACATCATGGTCGTCATCACGGTCGGCCCCACCACGGTGGAGGCATGCACCGCCGGCCTAAGTACAACATTCCAGCCAACGTAGCAGAAACGGATACGTACTACGAAATCCACCTCTACGCCCTCGGCTATGACAAGGCTAACATTAGCATCACGGTAGTCGACGACGTACTGTATGTGAGTGGTACCCGCGAAATTCCGGAGGATTATCGCCCGAATTTTATCCGTCAGGAGTTTCCGATCAAGTCTTTTGAGAAGGTCTTCCATTTGAACGAGGAGATCGAAACGGAAGGGATTGTAGCAAAGCAGGAGGAAGGTATACTGATCATTACGCTACCCAAAAAGCCAGAGGCGCAACGGGTGGAGCGGAATGTGGATATCGTGTAGGGGAACTCCTCGCGGGTTCCCAATTATTTTGCGGCCAGAATGGGCGCAATTGTTATTGTGTGGCGACCATTGCGGTCGCAATTGTATCCTGTGGGCGACCGTGAAGGTCGCCCCTACAATATTTCCAAACCCAATCCCGCCTTTTCACTCGGCCACATATACCCATCCTCCAAGACAAATCCCCCTTTCACCACATCTTGCGCCAAATCAAAACTGCCATCCAAATCGATGTACTTCGTATGCGGTTGGGCAAAGGCGACGTGCAGTGCAGCGGTGATGCTCACAATGCTCTCATCGTTGCAACCCCACATCAGGTCGATGCCGGCGGATTGCGCCACGTTGGCAATTTCTTGTGCAGCTTGAATACCGCCACATTTCATCAATTTGATGTTGAAAATCCCGCAGGTGCGATCGGGGGTAAGCAATTGTAGGGCGGAAGGCAGTTGCAACAAACTCTCGTCAGCGGCAATCTGGTCGCGCATATCGGCAGGCAGGCCACTGAGTAGGTGCATGTCGCTTACTTTGACCGGTTGTTCAACCAATTCGATATGTAGAGACTCGGTCAAAGCGTCAAACAGCAATAAGTCTTTATAGGAATAACCTTGATTGGGATCCACCCGAATGCCGATGAGGTAACCGAAGCGCTCGCGCAGTTTCACGAGGCGTTCGATGTCCAGTTGCAGGTTTTGCCCCAGCTTGACTTTCAAAATTTTGAATCCAGCTTCCACAAATTCCTGCGCATCGGCCAGGGTACCTTCTACATCCTTAATCCCGATGGTCACCGAAGTAGGCAGTTTTTCAATCCTCCGTCCCAAAAAATCCACCACCGACATCCCGATTGATTGGCAAAAAGCATCGTGCAAAGCCATGTCAAATGCGGCCAGTGCAGCTGGGTATTTCCCAAAAGTATCCCGAAACCATTTGATGTACACCTGGAACAACTCGATGGGTTTGCCTTCCAGCATTTTGATAGGTTCCGATTGCAACACCGCCAGGGTATGTTCCAGGGTTTCACCCGTCACATAGTCCATCGGGCACCCTGCGCCGATGCCCCGGATGCCATTTTCCAACTCAATCAAGATGAATGCATTCTCAACCTCGGTAGTCGTATGATAGGCTATGGTATAGGGTCGGGAGAGGGCCAGATTTTGCCGCCAGACCTCGATGGATTTGATGTTCATGTGTATTTAAGGTTTTCTACATAGAATCGGATGATCTGCAAAATAGAAAGATTCTTGTTTTTTTTTCAAAAAAGAAAACATTGATCGGCATTGATTAAATTCAAGGCAGTTTTAGGAAGGGGAACGAATTGTCGTTTCCATTTCTCACCAAAAATCCATCGCAATGAAAAAAATCCTTTTTCTCCTGACTGTCCTGATCACAACTTTTTCCTGTCAACAAAAACCCAAAGAAGTACCTCCACGCAACGTCAAAAAGTACAGCATTGAGCAGTTTTATGCCAACAAAGGCATCGGCGGTGGCTTCTTTTCACCCGATGAAAGTAAACTCTTGGTACACAGCAATGAAACAGGCATCTTTAACCTGTACGAGATCAACCTGGCCGACCAAAAAATGACCGCCCTGACCAAATCGACCACCGAATCCATCTTCGCCGTGGATTACGTGCCCGGCACCAGCGACCTCATTTACGCTGCTGATAAAGGGGGCAACGAAATTGACCACCTCTACCTGCGCAAAGCCGATGGCAGTGTGCAAGACCTCACTCCCGCGCCCAAGGAAAAAGCCGGTTTTTTTGGCTGGAGCCTCGACAAAAAAACGATGTACTACACTTCCAACAAACGCGATGAACGTTTTTTTGACCTTTACAAAATGGGCATTGGCGACTGGAAAGCCAGTATGATGTACCAAAACGACGAAGGATACGACCTGGCCGGGCTCTCCCGGGATGAAAAATATGTGGCCCTCAACAAAAGCATTACCACCAGCGAAAACCAACTGTTTTTGTACGATTTGGGGAGCAAAAAAATGGCCGAGATTTCTGAAAAAGGCAAAAAGGGGCTGTACGGTGGCTCTGGTTTCAGCAAGGATGGCAAAACCTTTTATTACCTCTCCAATGCCAGCAAGGAGTTTCAATCCCTCGAAGCCTACAACCTCGCTGACGGCAAACGCAAGGAGGTTTTTGCCACCAACTGGGACGTCATGTACGCCTATGATTCCGAGAATGAAAAGTATCGCGTGATTGCCGTCAACGCGGATGGCAAAAACGAACTAAAAGTAATCGACAACCAAAGTGGTAAAGAAGTGGACTTGCCCGAAATCCCGGATGGCGACGTCGCTTCGGTCAGCATCTCCCCTAGCGAAAACAAAATGCGGCTTACCGTTGGCACCTCCAAAGCCCCCTCCAACCTTTACGTTTATGATTTCAAAACCAAGGAATTGAAAAAATTAACCGAAACCTTGAACAAGGAAATCAATCCCGAGGACCTGGTGGCTGCCGAGGTTGTACGGTACAAATCCTTCGATGGCATCGACATTCCCGCCATTTATTACAAACCCCAACAAGCTTCGGCTCAAAACAAAGTTCCCGCCCTGATTTGGGTACACGGTGGACCTGGCGGGCAATCCCGGGTAGGTTATTTCCCGCTGATCCAATTTTTGGTCAACAATGGTTATGCCGTACTGGCCGTCAACAACCGGGGCAGCAGCGGTTATGGGCAAAAATTCTACCAAATGGATGACCTCAATCACGGGGAAAAAGACCTGCAAGACTGTGTTTGGGGTAAAAAGTACCTGCAAAGCCTGCCTTATGTTGATCCTGAAAAAATCGGCATCATTGGTGGTTCTTACGGCGGATACATGACCATGGCTGGAATGGCTTTTACCCCCGATGAGTTTAAAGTTGGGGTAGATATTTTTGGGGTAACCAACTGGATGCGCACCCTCAAATCCATCCCGCCTTATTGGGAATCCTTCCGTAGCGCCCTGTACGCCGAGATGGGTGACCCCTTTAGCGCCGACTCGGTGCGCTTGCGCAAAATATCCCCCTTGTTCCATACCGAAAAGGTCAAACACCCGATCATGGTGCTCCAGGGTGCCAATGACCCTCGCGTTTTGCAAGTCGAATCGGATGAAATTGTGGCCGGGGTAAAGAAAAACAAGGTACCCGTTGAATACATCGTTTTCCCGGATGAGGGCCACGGTTTTGTGAAAAAGGAAAATGAGATCAAAGGCTATGGCGCAGTGCTGAAGTTTTTGGATAAGTATTTGAAGGAGGAGAAAGAAATGAAAAATTAAGAGATGGTTGAGGGAGGTTGAGAAGGTTGAGAAGGTTTAGGCTACCGCAATGATTTTGACACAGGTATTGTCTAAGTAGCTGCGGTAGCCTAAACCTCACTCAACCTTCTCAACCTCCCTAAACCTCCCTCAACCTATAAATTCTGATCGCAATGAAAACACTATTTACACTCTGCCTCTGTTGGCTGAGCCTTCTGGCTTTTGCCCAAAAACATGACGGCATTTCCAACAACCTTGGCAATTTGTTCAAACTTTCCGACGCCAAGACTCGTTCTATCTCGCCAGAAAACTTTGGCGGAGAGAAAGGAAAAGGTGGAATGGCCACGGAAGGAACCGGTGCCAACGCCGCACGAGGCCTTGGCCAAGGCTGGAAAATCAGCCCCAGCGTAAAAATTCCGTCCAAAACCACCTTCACCATGGCGGAAATCAATGGCTCGGGTGCCATTCAGCACATTTGGCTTACTCCAGCGGGCATTAAGTGGCGTTACGCCATCATCCGCATCTATTGGGATGATGAAAAGGAGCCTTCCGTGGAAGCACCGATGGGTGATTTCTTCTGCATGGGTTGGAACCAGTACGCTCCCGTTAATTCGCTGGCAGT